>JAESQY010000100.1 GCA_016764915.1 Aliivibrio sp.
CTGGTTCAAGTCCAGCAAAGGGAGCCACTTTTAAAAGCCTTGTCATTTGACAAGGCTTTTTTTATGCCTATTTTTCAACTTATTTGAAGTAACTGACCGCAATAAAAAAGCTCGATATCAAATCGAGCTTTTATTGCGTAGCACTAACTGGCTCTTAACCAAACAGATCGCTTAACCAGCTAGTCGAACTCTTTTTCGAGCACTCTGCTTTCACTTTTCCCTCTTTATCCCACACAGGAAGTTGCACACCACCACGGCAGTCAAACTCTAATGTCGTTGCTGAATCTTTATCGTAATGAGCCACCGTGACGCCTTTTGGCCAAGTCAGAGTAAGCTTCTCTGGTTTTCTCAATGCGAGATAGTTCGCATATAACCTCAAAGCACCACTGGACCCAGTGAGTTTAGTGGGTTTATTATCATCACGCCCAATCCACGTTATCATCACTTCACGTCCATCAATACCTGCGTACCAACTGTCACGAGAGTCATTACTGGTACCTGTTTTTCCAGCAAGCCCTGCCCAACTATATTTGCTTTGTAAATAACGTGCCGTCCCCTCACTGACCACTCTTTTCATGCCATACATAGTGAGCCAAGCAGCTTGCTCCGGTACCACTTGTTTCGCTTTAGGCCAGTTCTCATAAAGAATATTACCGTCTAAGTCGACCACAGAGCGCAAAGCAGTCAGCTCTGCCTTACGACCAGAGTTAGCGATGGTTTGGTACATCTGTGTCACTTGATAGGGTGACAGAGTAAATGAACCAAGAACAATGGATGGCACCACCGGAATCTCATCCCGATCAACACCAAGATCATCCAATGTATCAATCACATTATTAATCCCCAGCTGCAATCCCAAATTGACTGTCGGTACATTCATCGACCGAGAAAAAGCATAATAGAGTGGCACTTCGCCAGTAAACTTACGATCGAAGTTTCGTGGTTTCCAAATATCCCCCTTCTCACTGGTTAAGGTGATCTCTTTATCTTCAAGAGTACTGGCTAAGTTATACTTGTCAGGCTGTCTTAACGCCGTCATATAAACAGCAGGTTTAACGAGCGAGCCAATCGGCCTACTGGCATTCAGAGCTCGATTAAATCCATCATAACCGGTACGACTGCCTCCTATCATGGCTCGGATCTCTCCACTTTTCCTATCCACGATAACAATAGCGGTCTCTAAACCTTTACCTGAACGTTTCTCTAGTTGCGGTATGGTTTTCGCAACGGCACGCTCTGCTTGCTGCTGTGATAGTGGATCAAGTGTGGTAAACAGTCTTAAACCAGTGGTTGATTGATATTTATCCCCAACATTTTGTGCTAGCTCTCTTTTTATCTGTTGAAAGTAAGCAGGCTGACGTGTGGCAATTACCGCTTTTTTCTGTACATCTAAACGACGAGATGCGGCCGTTTCATACTGGTAAGCCGTTAATAAATCCTCTTGCATCATCACACGAAGCACCAAGTCTCGCCGTGTTTTGACCCGCTCAGGGTATCTCATTGGGTTGTAATAAGAGGGGCCTTTTACCATTGCCACCAGCATCGCTAACTGATCAACTCTTAACTCTTGCAGTGGGCGAGCAAAGTAGACTCTTGCAGCAAGTCCAAAGCCATGAATCGCCTCCCCTTCAGTCTGACCTAAATAGACCTCATTAAGGTAAGCTTCCAAAATCCGATCTTTGCTATAACGGTAATCTAAAATAAGAGCAATATATGCCTCACGAACTTTACGCCATAAAGTTCTTTCTCGAGATAGAAATAGATTTTTAGCCAACTGTTGAGTTAACGTGCTTCCACCTTGAACCGTTCTGCCCGCCTTTATGTTCACCACTAATGCTCTAGCTATCGCGATAGGTGAGACGCCATCATGTTGATAAAAATCGCGGTCTTCGGTGGTCAACAGTGCATCAACCATCACCTCAGGAAACTGCTCTCGATGCAAAAATAGACGCTGCTGTTCAGAATTTGAGTCCAACATCCCCAGTAGCTTAGGTTCTATGCGCAAAAAACCCAGTTTCTGCTTAGTGGCTATCTTTTCGATGCTTTGAATATCACCTTTATTGAAGGTGATCATGACGTGGCGATCAGGCTCAGGCCCATCATTAAACTCAAAGGCTCGTCGAATTAGCTCGATACGAGTTGACGATGATGAGTACTCTCCTGGACGTTGAGGTCTTTTTACTTTTTGGTATTGAAGTAGATCCAACTCCTTACGAATGGAACCAATGCTGACATTCTGCCCTGGAGATAGGGTCAATACACGACCATAAACAACGGTAGGTAACTCAAACAGCTGACCTTCAAAACGGTTTTTAATCACCCTATCTAGATAAATACCTGATATCACCAAAACGGCGATTAACACTAAGCTCAGCTTAAACCCGAAAGAGAGTAACCAACGTCCAATACCTCTGTTCGGTTTGTTTTTTTTGCCTCTTTTGCGTTTAGTACTTTTCATAGAACGTCCATCGCTTTTATTCGCTATTTTTCTTTTCGCGGGCACTTTTTTTTCTGCCATTGATTTAACTTCTTCTGTCTAATTTATCTATGAGTTCAAATGTCGTTTTGTCTTACTGGTTGCTTTATGGTGAGCGGGGTCGTCCGGCCAAACGTGTTTCGGATATCGTCCTTTCATCTCTTTTTGCACCTCTTTATAAGAGCCTGCCCAAAAACCAGAGAGATCCTGAGTAATTTGCAGTGGTCTTCTGGCTGGAGAGAGCAGTTCACAAGTCACTTTCACTCTTTGATTGGCCACGGTTGGCGAAGCCTGTTCACCAAACATCTCTTGCATGCGCACCGAGATCTGAGGCGATCTTCCCTCTTGATAGAGAATAGTCGTGTGGCTACCTGTTGGTAGTAAGAATTGAGTCGGCAGCTGTTTGTCTAAAATTTTCATAAGATCCCAACCCATTCGAGTTTTTAACGCTTCCAGCAGGTTAATGCCGTTCAACCCTTTACTGCTTTTGATATCAAGCATATAAGGCAACAACCACAGCTCTAAATCGTCAAGTAACGCATCATCACTCATTAATGGCCAATCATACTCATCTAACCATTCATGCGCGCAGCGGGCCCGTGACAGTAACGAGTGACACGTTTTATTCCAGTTTAATGAGCTTAACCCTTTACGGCGAATCATTGTTAGCATCGCGTGATTTATTAACTTATCGTCAGACTCAGTGACACGCTGTGTGCTAATCACTATTTTGCCTAACATCAGTCGAAGTTCAGAAATTACCGCATTTTTGCTCTCATCCCAGTCTACCCACTTCACCTTTGAAAAAAGTTGAGGAACTCTCTGTTGCAAAGTAGAAATAGAACACTGCTGCGCTAAGAATATTCGACTGCGGCTGTATTGACCTTTTAGCAGATCAATAGCAACAATTGCACTACTGTGTGCCAAGCTTTGGTCGTCATCCATCATTGCTCCATGACCATTGGCCAACTGGAAGAAACCACACTCACCTTTTGGCAGAGCAATTCTATCTGGGTATCCCGTCGCAAGCAGTACGCCCAACCAGTCGCGTTCTATCAACTCAGGCTGAAGATCAATGTTCATTTTAACGGCAAAGTAACGACGACGCTGTACTCGTTGTTGCTGTTTATAATCGCCTTTAAAGGAGGAGGAGAGTGACAAATTAAACTGTTCTAAAAGATCAACACTTCGCTCTGCCCGATAAGGTTCCTCTAATAACGGAATCAAGTGCAAAGCGGTTTGCAGTGCTTGATCCCCCCAGTTGAGAGCATTCAGTAAAATGGCACAATACCGAGGCTCACACCCTAATCGTTGTGCCTCTTTACCCATTGTGGTTAATTGCCCCGCTGTATCGAGCAGTCCTAATGTAAATAGAAGAGTGCGAGCTTGATTGATCGATGACTCAGAAGGAATATCAAGCAGTGACAGTGCATTGAGATCTTTAATTCCCCACTGAGCTAACTCCAGCATGAAGGGGCTAAGATCGGTTTTAAGAATATCAGGCTGCGGAGACTTAACCATTCGTCCGTAGCTCTCTTGACTGTATAGATGAACACAGATACCGGGTTCCAGTCGCCCCGCTCTTCCTGCGCGCTGTATGGCTGATGACTGCGCAATTTTTCGGGTTTCAAGTTTAGTGATACCGGTATTAAGGTCAAAGTGAGCAGCACGTTCAAGGCCGCAATCAACCACAATGCGAATCCCTTCAATCGTTAAACTGGTCTCCGCTATATTGGTCGCTAATACCACTTTCCGATGACCTTTTTCTGCGGGTAAAATCGCTCGTTGTTGCGCTTTTTGATCAAGCTGACCATACAGGGGAGATATCTCTACATCAGTCGTTAAATCAGCTAACGCAGAAGCAACATGTTTAATATCAGCCACCCCAGGTAAAAAGACCAAAATAGAACCTTGCTCTCGAGTAAGCAGTTCTCTTACTTGTTTAGCCACTGAACTGGAGAGCCTCTCATTCATTGCTGGGGGTATATATCGATGCTCTACAGCAAAGCAGCGCCCTTTTGACTCAAGATATTTAGCACTCGGTAATAATGAAGTTAACGCGTCCATATCAAGTGTCGCAGACATCACAATAATAGAGAGATCATCTCGCAGAGTATCTTGCACATCCAAGCTGAATGCTAATGCGGTATCAGCATGAATACTTCGCTCATGAAATTCATCAAAGATCAGTAAACTCACCCCTGACAATTCTGGGTCAGACTGCAACATGCGAGTCATCACTCCCTCTGTAACAATCTCTAGCCGGGTATGCTGGCTGGTTTTGTTCTCACCTCTCATACGAAAGCCGACCGTATTCCCCACCTTCTCTCCTAGCTGTTTTGCTAAGTATCTGGCGATATTTCTGGCGGCTAACCTACGCGGCTCCAACATGATAATTTTTCCGTTAACGGCACCACTTTGTAATAGCGCTAACGGCAATCGTGTTGACTTACCAGCACCCGGGGGGGCTTTTAAAACTATCTGCTGACTGCTTTGCAGCGCAGTAAGAAGTGAAGAGATCACTTCATCAATAGGTAACTGTGACAACTGTTCAACCTTGTGGCATCATCATTACTATATTGTATATAAAAACAGGGGTCGTGTGCGAGATGAAATTTGAGCCAGCTTTAGAGTCTGGAGTATTGATCAAACGATACAAGCGCTTTTTAGCCGACATTCGTCTTGATGATGGCACTCAAAGAACCATACATTGTGCCAACACGGGTTCGATGACTGGATGTGCAGAACCAGGAAATAGGGTCTATTATTCAACATCAAGCAATGCAAAACGCAAATACCCAAATAGTTGGGAGTTAAGTGTTACTCAGCAACAGCATACAATTTGTGTGAATACCATTAGAGCCAACCAGCTGGTCATTGAAGCAATTGAAAACGGTGTTATTAAAGAGCTTCAAGGGTACTCCAACTTACAAGCAGAAATAAAATACGGCAGTGAAAATAGTCGAATAGATATCTTGCTACAAGATGCGCATAAACCAGACTGCTACATTGAAGTAAAAAGCGCCACTCTACTATCACAAAATGAGCAAGAGAAAAATGAAGGTCAGGGTTATTTCCCAGATGCCGTCACTACAAGAGGTCAAAAGCACCTTCGTGAATTAACAGAAGCAGTTGAAAATGGAAACAGAAGTGTACTTTTTTTTGCTGTTCTTCATTCAGGCATTGAAAAAGTCTCTTCTGCACACCATATAGACCCCACTTACCATTCATTACTTAATGAGGCTCGAAGAAAAGGTGTAGAAGTAATTTGCTATAATGCTGATTTTTCAGCCAATGAGATAAAAATTAAAACTAAGCTCCCTTTCATCACATAAATTGAAAAAGTGTTGTTTTCTTCACATTGGTGAAATTAAGATTATACTCAGTATTTGCTTCAAGCTTTTCTTTCTGCTATAGATAGCGCCCTCAATTTGACACCAGACAGGTCAAATACGTTTTTAGGAGATGCAGCATGCCAGAGAGCAACATGAAAAAGACGCTAGGCATTCTAGCTATTGCCGGAGTCGCCCCTTACCAGGAAAAAGCTGGTGAAGAGTACATGGGAGATGGGCAAGTAGCTCATTTTACTAAGATTTTGGAATCTTGGCGTAACCAGCTTCGTGATGAAGTTGAACGTACAGTTAACCATATGAAAGATGAAGCCGCTAACTTTCCAGATCCAGTGGACCGTGCAGCTCAAGAGGAAGAGTTCAGTCTTGAACTTCGAAATCGTGACCGTGAGCGTCGTTTAATCAAGAAAATTGAAAAAACGCTGCAAAAAATTGAAGATGATGAGTTTGGATATTGTGACTCCTGTGGTGTTGAAATTGGAGTCCGCCGACTAGAAGCTCGTCCTACAGCGGATCTCTGCATTGACTGTAAAACACTTGCTGAGTTAAAAGAGCGCCAAATGGCTGGTTAAGCTCTGTTGACCAGTAAACAAAAAAGGGAGCTTAGTCTCCCTTTTTTGTATTTATACATTACAGAAAAGTCCCGATGAAAAAAAACTATATTGGTCGTTTTGCCCCCTCACCTTCCGGTCCATTGCACTTTGGCTCTTTGGTCGCCGCCGTTGGCAGTTATTTACAGGCTAAGTCCCAGAATGGAAAGTGGTTAGTTCGGATGGAAGACCTTGATCCTCCAAGAGAGATTGCTGGCGCTGCAGACAATATTTTACGTACTTTAGACGCTTTTAAGCTGCAGTGGGACGATCAGGTGATCTACCAGAGTCATCGTCACCAAGTCTATCAACAACAAGTTGATCTATGGTTAGAACAACAAGCCGCTTACTTTTGCCAATGTACTCGTAAAGCAATCAAACAATCAGGTGATTTTTATCAAGGAACATGTCGTGATTTGATGCTTAAAGACGACAGAAGAGCTGTACGCTTGAAAATGATGCACCCGGTCGAGTCATTTATAGATAGAAAGCTGGGGTCCATTAGCATTAATCCACTCTTAGCCAACGAGGACTTTATTATTAAACGCAGTGATGGATTATTTGCTTATAACTTGGCCGTGGTGATCGACGATATCGAACAAGGCATTACAGAGGTAGTAAGAGGTGCCGACCTTATTGAACCAACTGGTAGGCAAATCAGTTTATATCGCCAACTTGGTTATCGTGAAATAGATTATCTTCACCTACCATTAGCCGTTGATGAGGATCAAAAGAAACTCTCTAAGCAGAATCATGCGCCCGCTGTTGATATCCGTGATAAAAAAAAGACTTTATTACAAGTCTTTCGATTTTTAGGCCTAGAGGCTGAAGACTCACTTAAGTCATTGGATTTAGAACAAATGTTACAATGGGCGGTCGATAAATGGCAGATAAGTTTGTTGCCAAACGAAAGCAAAATCACACTGCCATTCTAAAATGCGCTCAGCTAGGCTATTATGTGCGCCTAATTGATACTAACGCGATTAATTTGGAGCATTTCAATGCTATTAATCAGGTTAGTATTATCAAGTTTTCCTAACAATTGGGGTGGAATATTTTTAATCAAGTCGCCAACTTTTGCCGTAAGTTACTCAACAATAGCAGTGATACTTGCTCTACTGAAGATATAAAACTAAAAGTCATTACACGTGCAGAGCACTCAGTTTCACGCGCACAGATCAGTGATAATGCATTGAAGGTACTTTATCGCCTCCATAACTCTGGTTATGACGCTTTTCTGGTTGGTGGCGGTGTTCGTGATATTTTATTAGGAAAAGAGCCTAAAGATTTTGATGTTGCAACCAATGCGACCCCTGAGCAGATCCGTAAGCTGTTTCGTAATTGCCGTCTGATTGGTCGTCGATTCCGTCTTGCTCATATTCTATTTGGCCGAGATGTCATTGAAGTTGCTACATTCCGTGGTCATCACGCTGATGAAGAGCCGAGCAAAAAAAATGTCTCAGCTCAATCTAAAGAAGGAATGCTACTGCGTGACAATGTGTATGGTAATGTCGATGAAGATGCGCAGCGTCGTGACTTTACCATCAATGCGATGTACTACAATATCGCCGACTACTCAATTCACGATTACGCCAACGGTATCCAGGATCTAAAAAACGGTGTTATCCGTATGATTGGAGATCCTGAAACTCGCTATCGAGAAGACCCTGTTCGTATGCTCAGAGCGGCACGTTTTGCTGCTAAATTAGATATGACCATCAGTAACTCTACTGCAAGTCCTATGTTAGAGCTTTCTACGTTATTACAAGATATCCCTGCTGCTCGACTGTTTGAAGAGTCATTGAAACTGCTTCAAGCTGGTGATGGTATTGCAACTTACCAACTGCTGCGCAAACATAACCTTTTCCAGCAACTATTCCCACAGGTAAGCGATCAGTTTACGGAAGACAACAGTAGCAACACCGAAAAGATGCTAGACCTCGTTTTAAACTCAACAGACCGCAGAATTAACAGTGGAAAGCGTGTTAATCCAGCCTTCATGTTTGCTGCTATCTTGTGGTATCCACTCACCATCAAAGCAGAAGAGTTAATGAAAGAGCTAAATCTTAACTACTACGATGCCATGATGGAAGCGGGCAATCGCATCTTAGATTCACAAGTGAAACACTTGGCTATTCCTCGTCGTTTTACAGCCACAATAAGAGATATTTGGCAACTGCAGCTGCGCTTGCCTCGTCGTAATGGCAAACGTGCATTTGCACTTTTTGAACAACAGAAGTTTCGAGCTGGTTTTGATTTCTTAGAGATGCGTGGAAAGTTAGAACTCGGCCAGACCAAAGAGTTGGCTTTATGGTGGAATGAATTCCAAAAAGTCGAAACTCCGGAAAAACAGAAAATGGTGTCAGCATTGGGTGGCGGTCGTTCAAACTACAAACGTCGTAAACCAAACTTCCGTAACAAGAAGCCAGATAACCGAACGTGATGAAAAAAGTATACATCGCTTTAGGCAGTAACCTGGGTGATTCCATCACTCAAGTAAAAGCCGCGATCAATGCACTAAACGCACTGCCATTAACATCAGTACTGAATACGTCGTCACTCTATAGCAGTGCTCCGATGGGACCACAGGACCAACCAGACTATATTAATGCCGTTGTGGTTATAGAAACCAACCTGCAGCCGCTCGAACTCCTCGACCAGACTCAACGTATTGAACTTGAACATGGTAGAGAACGAAAAGATGAGCGCTGGGGGCCGAGAACATTAGATTTAGACATTCTGCTTTATGCTAATGAAATCATAAATAATGATAGACTCACCATTCCTCATTATGGTATGAAATGTCGCGAGTTTGTACTCTATCCATTAGCAGAAATAGCACCTAATTTAACACTCCCAGATGGGATCGAGCTTACGACCTTACTCACCAATATTGATAAGAATGGGCTCACTATTTGGAACCAATAGCGCCCTGTTTTACTAGGCGAATTTGAGTAAGCACAAGTTAAGGGACAAATATGAAAAAGATCACGATTAGCGATTTATTATCATGGAAGCAAGAGGGCAAAAAATTTGCCTCTATAACGGCTTATGATGCAAGTTTTGCTCAACTGTTTGAACAACAAGAGATGCCCGTTATATTAGTTGGTGACTCATTGGGCATGGTTTTGCAAGGGCACTCTGACACACTTCCTGTTACAACAGATGAAATAGCCTATCACACCCGTTGTGTGCGATCTGGCAGCCCTAATAGCTTACTGATGGCTGATATGCCGTTTATGAGTTACGCAACACCAGAACAAGCTTGTGAGAATGCAGCAAAACTTATGCAAGCTGGCGCAAACATGGTAAAAATCGAAGGTGGTGAATGGGTTGCAGAAACCATCCAAAAGCTAACTGAACGCGCTGTTCCTGTCTGTGCTCATTTAGGCTTAACGCCTCAATCTGTGAATATCCTTGGCGGCTATAAGATTCAAGGCCGCGATCAAGACCAAGCAGATCAAATGGTTAGGGATGCTTTAACCTTGCAGAGTGCAGGAGCACAAATTGTCTTGCTAGAGTGTGTTCCAGCTTCTCTTGCTGAACGTATTACCAAGGCATTACAAATACCAGTCATTGGTATTGGTGCTGGAAATGTGACCGATGGTCAAATTTTAGTCATGCACGATATGCTTGGTATTTCAGCAAACTATATGCCGCGTTTCTCTAAAAACTTCCTTGCAGAATCAGGGAATATTAGCTCTGCCGTGTCTCAATATATTAACGATGTAGAGCAAGGCATATTCCCAAGCTCAGAACACACCTTTGCGTAAGGAGAGCTAAATGCACATTTTTTCTGAAATTATAGAGTTTCGTGATCAAATAAAGTTGTGGAAAAAAGAGGGGAAATCAATTGGTTTTGTTCCCACAATGGGCAATTTACACGAAGGGCATTTAACGTTAGTTCGTAAAGCTCGAGAAAATTCCGATATTGTTGTGGTGAGTATTTTTGTCAATCCACTGCAGTTTGATAACGAAGCAGATCTTGAAGCTTACCCTATAACGTTAGAAAGTGATCTATCTAAACTCGATGTAGAAGGTGTGCACGCAGTATTTACCCCTACCGCTGAAGTTATGTATCCAGATGGACTTGAACAACAAACTTTTGTTGAAGTACCCAGCTTGTCTCATATACTGGAAGGGGCGTTGCGTCCTGGCCATTTTCGAGGCGTCGCTACTGTTGTTACTAAGCTGTTCAATATTGTACAACCTGACATCGCTTTCTTTGGAAAAAAAGACTTTCAACAGCTCGCAATGATACGCCAAATGATCATTGATATGGCGATGAACATTCGTATTATTGGTGTGGCTACTGTTCGTGAAACGGATGGTTTAGCCATGAGCTCTCGTAACGGTTACTTAACCCTCAATGAGCGCCAAAGAGCACCGGTATTAGCAAGAACAATGCGCTGGATCGGTAGCCAAATTCGCAGCGGTAAAGTCGATTTTGATTCCCTGATTGAAGATGCCAGTGATCAACTGCGAGCAGCAGATCTACAACCAGACGATATCTATATTCGTGATGCTGTTAGCCTGAAAGCCGTGACCGAGGAGTCAAAAAAAGTAGTGATCTTAATGTCTGCAAATTTAGGAAAAGCAAGATTGATTGATAATCATGAGCTTGATTTAACCGCTGCTACTGAAGAAACTGCTGAATAATTAATAACAAAAGAGCTTGGCATATCAATACCAAGCTCTTCCATCTATTTATCCTCTCTTTTAGCTTCTTATTCCGATACCTTTGGTTATTAGGTACCAGGCTAAACCATACAGACTCACAATAAACAGAGCCAATACAGCAAATGAAGTCGCTATATTGACGTCTGACACACCTAAAAATCCATACCTAAACGCATTGACCATATAAACGATTGGGTTTAACTTAGAGACGCTTTGCCAGAACTCAGGTAGCAACGAAATCGAATAAAACACCCCACCTAAGTAGGTAAGAGGCGTTAAAATAAAGGTCGGTATGATACTGATGTCATCAAAAGTATTTGCGTACACTGCGTTAATTAAACCACCGAGTGAAAATACAATAGAAGTCATAATCACCGTTATAATAATCACCCACCAATGAGCAATATTTAGATCAACAAAAAACAGCGATACCATGGTTACCATACAACCAACCAACAAACCTCTTACTACCCCACCACCCACAAAACCAGCAATAATGATGTAGTTAGGAACAGGGGCAACCAATAGCTCTTCAATATTCTTTTGAAATTTAGCACTAAAAAAAGAGGATGCTACATTAGAGTAGGAGTTAGTGATCACTGACATCATAATCAAACCTGGAACGATATACTCCATATAACTAAAGCCACCCATTTGACCAATTCTCGATCCAATTAAGTTGCCAAAAATAATAAAGTAGAGCGTCATGGTAATCGCAGGTGGAATGATCGTCTGTACCCAAATACGTGTAAAACGGTTAATCTCTTTTGATATAAGACTTTTAAAAGCCGTCCAGTACAACTGATGCATATTATTGATCCCCCACATCAGTTGTGTCAGCAGAAACAGTCTGCTCTCGAACCAAATTAACAAACAGCTCTTCTAACCGGTTTGATTTATTTCTCATTGAGAGCACCGTTACACCCTGTGCGGAGAACTGTTCAAACAGTGCATTTAAACCTGCAGATTTATCTATTTCAACCTCTAATGTTCCTTGATTAAAGGCAATAACTTTACATCCTGTAAGAACAGGCTGAGACGATTTAGGTTCAATATCAAAAATAAACGTTTCGACATCGAGTTTGCTGAGCAACGACTTCATTGAGGTATTTTCAATCAACTCACCTTTACTGATAATGCCGATATTTCGGCATAACATTTCAGCCTCTTCAAGGTAGTGAGTGGTCAGAATAATCGTCACACCTTGTTCGTTTATCTCTTTTAAAAATGCCCACATTGAGCGTCGCAACTCAATATCGACCCCAGCGGTAGGCTCATCTAAAATAAGAAGCTGAGGTTCATGCATTAAGGCTCTAGCAATCATCAAACGACGCTTCATACCCCCTGAAAGTGTTCTAGCTCTATCATTGCGTTTACTCCACAAGCCCAACAAAGTCAGGTACTTTTCAGCACGTTCATTAGCCAGAATTTTATTTACTCCGTAATACCCAGCTTGCTGTACAACAATCTGCTGAACGGTCTCAAACATATTAAAATTAAATTCTTGCGGTACTAAGCCCAATTGTAGCTTGGCGCGCACGATATCTTTATCCATGTCATAACCAAACACTTTCACCTTTCCAGAGGTTTTATTCACAAGAGATGTGATAATACCGATGGTGGTCGATTTTCCTGCACCATTAGGCCCAAGAAGGGCATAGAAATCGCCTTTCTCTACATTTAAGCATATGCCTTTTAGCGCCTCAACTCCGCCAGCATATGTTTTTGTCAGTTGAGTAATTTCAAGTGCGTTCATAATTTGTAATAGATTATCTGTATTAATATTAACTAATCCGATTTGCTAATTCACTGTTACGTGTATAGTTACATCAAATAGTTAAAAGGGAATAATATGTCAGACATTAAACAACTATTTGAGAACAATAGTAAGTGGGCTAAAAGCATTTTGAGTGAAAAATCCGACTTTTTCTCTACATTGGCAAAAGCTCAGCACCCTGAATACCTTTGGATTGGCTGCTCAGATAGCCGAGTTCCTTCAGAGCGATTAACAGGTTTAGATTCTGGTGAGTTATTTGTGCATCGAAATGTAGCAAATCAAGTCATTCATACCGATCTAAATTGCCTCTCTGTTATTCAGTATGCCGTTGATGTATTAAAAGTAAAACACATCATTGTATGTGGGCACTACGGGTGTGGAGGTATCAATGCTGCTATTGAAAACCCAAACTTAGGCTTAATTAATAACTGGCTTCTTCACATCCGAGATCTCTATTTAAAGCATAGAACTTGGTTAGACGAACTTCCTAGTGAAGAGCTTGCAGACAAGCTGTGTGAAATAAATGTTGCCGAGCAGGTGTATAACATTGGTAATTCAACCGTGATGCAATCGGCTTGGTCACGTAATCAAAACGTGAACATTCACGGCTGGGTCTACGGTATTAATGATGGCATATTGAATGATCTTGGCGTCAGAGCACACAGTCGAGAGTCATTAGAAATATCCTATCAGGCGGCAATGGCATCGCTAATTAGCAAAGGATAAGTCAATAATTGGAGTAGAATACTCTACTCCAATTGAGAAAACCTATTCGCCTGTTGGTACCACTTTACCAATATATGGCAAGTTACGATATTTTTGTGCGTAGTCTATGCCTACACCAACCACAAATTCATCCGGAATTGAAAAACCAATCCACTTAGCATCAACGTCAATTTCCCGACGCGATGGCTTATCCAGCAGAGTACAAATCTGTATTGAATTTGGTTCACGCAGTGATAATATTTCACACACTTTATTCAACGTGTTGCCAGTATCAATAATATCTTCGACTAAAATAACATCTTTCCCTTTAATATCATCGTCCAAGTCTTTTAATATTCTCACATCTCGAGAGCTTTCCATTGTGTTGCCATAACTAGAAGCCGTCATGAAATCAACTTCCATCGGACGGTCGATAACTCTAGCTAAATCGGCCATGAAGACGAACGAACCACGTAAAAGGCCAACCATTACAAGGTCTTTGGAATCAATATAATGCTCCGTGATCTCCTTTCCCAATTCAGCAACTCGTTGCTGAACGTCGCTTTCAGTAATCATCACTTCAACGGTATGTTTCATTTTACTCTCTCTTCAGATGCTAATTAAATACACATAATATGATATGAATTCAGAGTCACTATTCTAACACACTGACTCTTTTTTTGCCTTTTTAGCCAGCGTCAAAAAAACAGCACCATATAAAACATTGATTCCATAAGCGTCAATTATTTGTTGAATTATCAATAAGCATTATGTACAGTTAATAGTCATAATAAGAACAAAAAAACACCCAAATAAAAATTATATTAATTATCAGATGGCAAGGATACAAAACATGGATACTATATCTAGGAGACCTCGTACGAGACTCTCACCAGAAAAAAGAAAGCTACAGCTACTTGAGATAGCCACGGAAGTTTTCGCTAATCGCGGAATCGGCCGTGGTGGTCATGCGGATATTGCCGACATAGCTCAAGTTTCAGTCGCCACCGTCTTTAACTACTTCCCTACTCGAGAAGATCTTGTAGACGAAGTTCTTAACCACGTTGTTGATGAGTTCAATCAATACCTAAAAAGTTCACTCTCTGAAACAGAGAGTGTCAGAAGCAACCTCGAGTTACTCAATTCAAACTTGATTGATAACGTGCTTGAAGAAAAAACATGGATAAAGGTATGGTTTGAGTGGAGTTCATCCACTCGGGACGAAGTTTGGCCGCTATTTTTAAGCTCCCATAAAGAAAACCAAAACCTTATTATTGACATGTTTGAGCGTGGCATCGAACAGGGTGAAATCTGCCCTAATCATACACCAATAAACTTAGCCAAAATGCTTCACGGCATTTGTTACTCACTCTTTATCCAAGCTAACCGTAATCGTGATAAAGAGAAACTCGAACAGACCAGCGCTTCTTTCTTAAATATGTTATGCATATACAGAGATAAATAAGCACAAAATAGATAATAAAAAGCCCGGTCATTTACATGGCCGGGCTTTTTTGTGTAGCGTGAAGTCTTAACGACTCAATCGAAGCACTATTTTTTCTTTTTAACTGCTTTTGCGTTTGGCAAATCAGTAATACTACCTTCGTAGATTTCAGCTGCCATTCCCACTGACTCATGCAGTGTTGGGTGAGCATGAATAGTTAATGCGATATCTTCTGCATCACAACCCATCTCAATAGCTAAACCGATCTCACCAAGAAGTTCACCTGCATTAGTGCCAACAATAGCACCACCAATCACACGGTTCGTCTCTTTATCAAACAGTAGCTTAGTCATACCATCAGCACAATCTGAAGCGATAGCTCGGCCTGATGCCGCCCAAGGGAAAATTGCGGCCTCATAGTTAAGACCTTCTTCTTTCGCTTCTTTTTCTGTTTTACCAACCCAAGCAACTTCAGGTTCCGTATAAGCAATCGAAGGGATCACTTTAGGATCGAAATAGTGTTTTTTACCAGAGATAACTTCTGCAGCCACATGGCCTTCATGCACACCTTTATGAGCAAGCATAGGCTGACCTACTACGTCACCAATGGCATGGATGTGTGGAATATTCGTGCGCAGCTGCTTATCAACGTTAATGAAACCACGCTCATCAACTTCAACACCCGCTTTTTCAGCGTCAAACAGCCCACCATTTGGTACTCGACCAATAGCAACAAGAACAGCATCATAACGAATTGGTTCAGCGGGTGCTTTCTTGCCTTCCATTGTTACGTAAATACCATCTTCTTTTGCTTCAACTGCTGTTACTTTAGTTTGTAACATCAGATTAAATTTATTTTTAATGCGCTTAGTATAGACACGAACAATATCTTTATCCGCAGCAGGGATCAGTTGATCAAACATCTCTACAACGTCAATCTTAGATCCTAACGAATGGTAAACTGTTCCCATTTCTAGGCCGATAATACCGCCGCCCATGATCAATAATTTTTCTGGAACTTCTTTCAGTTCCAATGCATCAGTTGAATCCCAAACACGTGGATCTTCATGAGGAATGAAAGGCAGTTTTATTGGACGAGAACCCGCGGCGATAATGGCATTATCGAAATTAATAGTCGTCGTCTCTTCACCTTCAACAACAAGAGTGTTTGCGCCGGTAAACTTACCAAAACCATTTACAACAGTAACTTTACGCATCTTAGCCATACCGCCAAGACCGCTAGTTAACTGCGTCACCACTTTCTCTTTCCACAAACGTATTTTACTGATGTCTGTTTGTGGCTCACCAAAACCAATGCCGTGCTCAGCCAGTGCTTTTGCTTCTTCAATCACTTTTGCAACGTGAAGAAGTGCTTTCGACGGGATACAGCCAACGTTCAAACAAACGCCACCTAGTGAGCTGTAACGCTCAACCAATACTGTTTCTAAACCTAAGTCTGCACAACGGAATGCTGCAGAATAACCCGCAGGTCCTGCTCCTAGTACGACTACCTGCGCTTTAATTTCTTTGCTCATTTTCGACCTCGTTGTAACTCGTTTATCCCTAACAGACTAAAAAGTCGTCATATACTATTTCTAAACGGCATCAGTCTACAGAGCTGCATACAGAGTGAAAAGTAAAATGGCATAGCCTGTGAGCTAGACTACAGTTCCTTATCTATTAATAAAGATATCAATATAAACTGTAGAAAAAAGACGTAATGTTTATAAAGTGTACGACGATGCCCCATTGATATTGGAGAACGTCGTAACTACTCGTTTATAACACCAAACGGCGTATATCAGATAGGCAACCATTTAAGTAGGTGATGAAACGAGCACCCTCTGCTCCATCTACTACACGGTGATCATACGACAATGATAACGGTAACATTAAACGAGGCTCAAAGTCCTTGCCATTCCATACCGGCTTCATTTCTGATTTAGATACGCCTAAAATACCAACTTCTGGGGCATTAACGATAGGAGTAAACGCGGTACCACCTAATCCACCAAGACTAGAAATAGTAAAGCAACCACCCTGCATATCAGAAGATGTTAACTTACCACCACGCGCTTTCTTAGAGATAGCCATTAGCTCTTCTGAAAGTTCGTAAATGCCTTTTTTATTCACATCTTTAAAGACAGGAACAACCAAGCCATTTGGGGTATCAACAGCGATGCCAATATTGACATATTTTTTCAAAATCAAGCTTGCACCGTCATCAGACAGTGAAGAGTTGAATGATGGAAACTCTTCTAACGCTTTAGCTACAGCTTTCATGATAAACACCAATGGGGTGATTTTCATGCCGCTATCTTTTTTAGCTTCAATTGCATTTTGTTCTTTACGGAACGTTTCTAGTGCTGTGATATCCGCATTGTCCCACTGAGTAACATGAGGGATCATAACCCAGTTACGGTGCAAGTTTGCGCCTGAGATTTTTTTAATGCGAGATAATGGCTTAGTTTCGATGTCACCAAACTTACTGAAATCAATCTTTGGCCACGGAAGAAGACCGAGTGCTGAACCGTCACCAGAACCTGATGCAGCGGCACCAGACTCTAAGCGCTTAAGCGCTTCTTTCACATAGCTCTGTACATCTTCTCGTAAAATTCGGCTCTTACGACCCGACCCTTTTACTTTAGATAGGTTAACACCAAATTCACGTGCAATACGGCGGACAACTGGAGAAGCGTGGGCATACTCATGATTCTCTGTAAAATCAGCAGCAGCAGGCGCTGCAGATTTTGGAGCTGCTGCCGCAACCGGAGCCGCTTGTGTTGTAGGAACAGAGACAGGGGCTACAGCCGGAGCTGAACCAGCAACCTCAAAGATCATCACTAGAGACCCCGTAGTGACTTTGTCACCCACTTCAATTTTGATCTCTTTTAGCGTACCAGCGAATGGGGCAGGAACCTCCATTGAGGCCTTGTCGCCTTCAACAGTCAGAACAGATTGCTCTTCTGCAATTGAATCGCCAACCGCAACCATGATTTCAGTCACTTCGACTTCATCACCACCGATATCGGGAACATGCACTTCTTTAAGCTCAGCAACCGCAGGAGCTGCAGCAACAGGTGCCGCCACTTCAACAACGGGAGCCACAGATGCCGTAGCACCCTCAACGTCAAAGATCATGATAAGAGATCCAGTTGATACTAAGTCACCTTCAGAGATTTTTATCTCTTTAACGGTACCCGCTTGAGACGCTGGTACTTCCATTGAAGCTTTATCGCCTTCAACAGTGATCAGTGACTGCTCTTCTTCAACTCGGTCACCGACCTTAACTAGAATCTCAGTTACTTCAACCTCATCTGCACCGATGTCAGGTACATTAATTTCGATTGTCATTGTTATCTACCTTATGCGTATAGCGGGTTAGTTTTTTCTGTATCGATATTGAATTTTGCAATCGCTTCAGCAACAACAGTCTTCTCAATATCACCACGTTTGGCCAATTCTGTAAGCGCAGCAACCACTACGTAGCCTGCGTTAACTTCGAAGTGACGACGTAGGTTTTCGCGGCTATCTGAACGACCGAAGCCATCAGTTCCCAGTACTTTGTAAGACTCTGCAGGTACGAATGCACGTACTTGCTCTGCGTAATTCTTCATGTAATCAGTCGCTGCGATTGCAGGTTCGTTACCAAGAACTTGAGTGATATAAGGTACTTTCGCTTCAGCTTCTGGGTGAAGCATGTTGTCACGCTCAACGGCTTGACCTTCACGAGTCAATTCATTGAATGATGTTACGGAGTAAACATCTGAAGCAACGCCATAGTCATCGCTAAGAATTTGAGCCGCTTTACGTACTTCATTCATAATAGTACCTGAACTTAGTAGCTGTACTTTAGACTTACCTTTATATGATTCAAGCTTGTAAATACCTTTACAAATACCCTCTTCAGTGCCTTCTGGCATTGCTGGCATTGCGTAATTTTCGTTCATTACAGTTAGGTAGTAATAAACATTCTCTTGCTTCTCACCGTACATACGACGAATACCGTCTTGTATGATTACCGCTAACTCGTAAGCAAACGTTGGGTCATAAGAGACACAGTTGGGAACGGTGTTCGCCAAGATGTGTGAGTGTCCATCTTCGTGTTGTAGACCTTCACCATTTAGTGTTGTACGACCAGCCGTTGCACCCAATAAGAAACCACGGGCTTGTTGATCACCCGCTAACCATGCCATGTCTCCAATACGTTGGAAACCGAACATTGAGTAATAGATATAGAACGGAATCATTGGCAGATTGTTCGTGCTGTATGATGTTGCTGCTGCAACCCAAGATGCCATTGAACCGAGTTCGTTAATACCTTCTTGAAGTACTTGTCCAGATTTCGCTTCTTTATAATAAGAGACGACACCGCGATCTTCAGGTGTGTACTCTTGACCATCTGGATTATAGATACCAACCTGACGGAATAGACCTTCCATACCAAATGTTCGCGCTTCATCACAGATAATAGGCACGATATTTTTACCAATATTTTTATCTTTCAATAAGATATTTAGCGTACGAACGTAAGCCATAGTGGTCGAGATATCACGCTTCTGCTCACCCAGTAGAGGTGCAAATGCGTCAAGCTCCGGCACTTTAAACTCTTGAGTAAACTTAGGCAGACGCTTAGGTGTGTAACCATGTAGTGCATCACGACGTGCGTGTAAGTACTTGTACTCAGGAGAACCTTCTTCTAATTTCAGGTAAGGAAGCTCTGTTATTTTCTCATTTGAAAGCAGGTCTTCCAGCCCTAAGCGGTCACGTAGGTGTTGAACATGTGTCATGTCCATCTTCTTGACACCGTGTGCAATGTTTTTGCCTTCAGCCGCATCACCCATGCCGTAACCTTTAACGGTTTTAGCTAGGATTACGGTTGGCTTACCGTTTGTCTCTTTTGCATTACTAAATGCCGCAAACAATTTAGATGAGTCATGACCACCACGTTTAAGCGCAAAGATTTCGTCATCCGTCATGTCGGCAACCAGTGCCGCAGTTTCAGGGTATTTACCAAAGAAGTTCTCACGTACGTAAGCACCATCTTTAGATTTAAACGTTTGGTAATCACCATCGATCGTTTCGTTCATTAATTGAAGAAGTTTACCTGACGTATCTTTAGCGAGTAGTGAGTCCCAGTTGCTGCCCCAGATAACCTTAACAACGTTCCAGCCAGCGCCTTTGAATAGGCCTTCTAGTTCTTGAATGATGCTGCCATTACCCATTACAGGGCCATCTAAGCGCTGCAAGTTACAGTTAATAAGGAAGCATAAGTTGTCCAGTTTTTCACGAGAAGCGAAAGAGATCGCACCGCGTGATTCTGGCTCATCCATCTCACCGTCACCTAGGAAGGCGTATACACGTTGAGCGCCTGTTTCTTTCATGCCACGCCCTTCAAGGTACTTAAGGAAACGCGCTTGATAGATAGCGGATATAGGACCAAGCCCCATAGATACTGTCGGGAACTGCCAGAATTCAGGCATCAATTTAGGGTGCGGATAAGAGGGAATACCTTTGCCATCAACTTCTTGACGGAAGTTATCTAGCTGCTCTTCAGTTAAACGACCTTCAACGAAAGCACGAGAGTAAATACCTGGAGAGATATGACCTTGATAATAAACAAGATCGCCACCGTCTGTCTCATTTGGAGCACGGAAGAAATGGTTGAAACAAACTTCGTAAAAAGCAGCTGCAGACTGGTAAGAAGCCATATGGCCCCCTAAATCTAAGTCTTTTTTTGAAGCACGAAGAACGATCATAATCGCGTTCCAACGAATAATTGAACGAATACGACGCTCTAAAGTCACATCACCTGGGTAAGCGGGTTCTTGTGTTACCGGAATAGTATTAATGTAATTTGTATTGATACCCGTCGGCATATCAACACCATCTAAACGTGCTTTATCCAATACTTGTTCTAATAGATATTGAGCGCGCTCAACACCTTCTTCACGAACGACTGATTCTAGGGCTGCAAGCCACTCTTGGGTTTCTAAACTATCTACGTCGTTCTTCATGACTTCAGACATGGTGATCTTTCCTTTTATTGGTTTGATCCACAAAACTAATGAGGTTGGAATAAATTATTGTTCTTCATTTCGTTGTTGAACTCGACGTAGAGACCGCTCTCGACGACTCTCTTCTTTTGTCAGTTCTAGCAACGTTTCTTCTATGTAAGCTAAATGTGAATGCGATGCTTCTCGTGCCTTTTCAGGTTGACCAGAAACAATCGCTTCAACAATATCTGCTCGATGCTTTCTCACTTTTTCGACCACATCACTGCGACGGTTAAGTAATTCAAAATTCTGTACTACGTTTTGCTCTAAAAGAGTCTCAAGACCTCGGATGATATGCAGTAAAACCACATTATGTGCAGACTCTGTCACCGCGATTAAGTACTTCATAACCGCTCTAGCTTCTGCGTGCAAATCACCTTTTTTTTGCGCTTCTGAGATCAAGTCGTTGCAATCAAGAATGCGTTTGAAATCCTCTTCAGTGCCTCGAAGAGCTGCAAAGTAAGAGGATATCCCCTCCAGTGCATGTCGCGATTCTAATAAATCTAGTTGGGTATCTGGATGTGTCGATAATAAATCTAATAATGGATCAGAAAAACTTTGCCATAACTCTTCACATACAAACGTCCCGCCACCTTGACGTCGAGTCAGTAACTTCTTGCCTTCTAATCGTTGAATCGCTTCTCTGACTGAAGGTCGTGACACGTCAAACTGCTTAGCGAGCTCCCTTTCTGAAGGAAGCTTCTGCCCTGGGGAGAATGTGCCTTCTGAAATGAGTCTCTCTAACTCTTGCTCAATAACATCTGAGAGCCTTGGTTGACGAATCCTTTGATAAGCCATATTGCTATGTCCATCCATGTAAAGTCACGATTACTTCTAAAGTGGTAAATGGTATTACCAATTTTATGTGACGCTTATTTAACAATAAAAACGTCTCTTCGTCCAGACAAAAGTTGACACAGGTCATGATTGCGATAGCAAAACAACACTTTCGCAACTGTGATCACACAATTATCAACAAAAGCTGGTATTACCATTTACCATAAACACACTTAATTAACCATTAAGTGGTAGGTTATTGGCGTTCATCTACTTCATGAGATTAAAGCGAACAATTTTGACCAGTCAAACGTCAATCCGGGATCCGTTTTACGCCCCGGCGCGATGTATTGATGCCCAGTGACTCTCTGCTTGGTAATTTGGGGATACTTCTTCATTACACACATTGTTAGTTGCGACAAGCTGCAGTATTGCTCTTCGGTGTAACCCGTAAAGTCCGTTCCTTCCATCTCAATACCAATCGAATAATCATTGCAGTTTTTTCTTCCCGCAAACTGAGAGACACCCGCATGCCATGCGCGAGTATTAAAAGAGACAAACTGTACAACTTCACCATCACGTCGAATCAAACAGTGAGCCGAAACACGAAGCTTATGAATTTGTTCAAAAAAAGGATGCGCATTAGGATCTAACTTACCAGTAAAGAGTTGCTCGATGTATGGCCCACCAAACTGCCCCGGAGGCAAACTGATGTTATGCACAACAAGTAATGAAACATCCGCATCATTAACTCTTTGATCAAAAAAAGGAGATTCAATTATCTTCGCACCTTCCAACCAATGACTGTCTAATATTTTCATCTTATCCCTGCTTTTCATTATCGCGTACCATAGTGAAACTTGTGATGATTTGTCTGCAAAGGTATCATCCTCTCAGTCATACTGATAGCAGCTGCTATTTACATTTATTACGATACTGGTTACTTCCAAGATATGGACACTACTATGATAAAACCCCACGACAGTCAGTCACGTCTTACCTACTTAAAACAGCAGCTTCCTGCCGAAATTACTCGTAGTGTTCAAGAGGCGCTTAAAGAAGATCTAGGTGGAACATTAAACCAAAGTGCAGACATCACTGCTAGCCTGATCCCACAAAGTGCGCGCAACGTTGCGACTATTATCACTCGCGAACACGGCATTTTTTGTGGCCAAGCGTGGGCCGATGAAGTGTTCAAGCAATTGGGGGGAGAGGTGAGCATCGAATGGTCAGTACAAGACGGTGATACCGTAGCGCCAAACCAAATTCTTTGTACCTTGTCTGGCCCTTCACGCGCATTATTAACTGGTGAGCGCAATGCCATGAACTTCATTCAAACCTTATCCGGTTGCGCTTCAACAACGGCGGTATATGTTAAGGCGATTGAAGGAACTCAATGCCGCTTATTAGATACACGTAAAACCATCCCAGGGCTTCGTAGTGCATTAAAATATGCCGTCACTTGTGGTGGTGGTTTTAATCATCGCATTGGGGTATTTGATGCTTATTTGATTAAAGAGAACCACATTATAGCCTGCGGTGGCATTGAAAAAGCCATCTCAACAGCCAAGACACTCAACCCAGGTAAACCAGTGGAAGTTGAGACCGAAAACCTAGAAGAGATGCAACAAGCCATTGAAGCGGGTGCCGACATCATTATGCTTGATAACTTCACTACTAAGATGATGACACAAGCAGTACAACTCAATAATGGTAGAGCCAAGCTTGAAAACTCAGGTAACGTAACTTTAGATACGATTAGGGAATATGCAGAAACAGGGGTTGATTACATCTCGGTGGGCGCACTAACCAAACATGTTAAAGCACTTGATCTGTCGATGCGCTTTCAAAACTAATTAAAACGAGGTCGCTCTATATTGCGGCCTCCACTTTGAACTCACTCGCAGCCTCTCCTTATCACAATGTAACAGCCAAAATGATTTTTTAAACCTCGCCGAGCAAACTCAACCTCCTCATACCCAACCCTCAATTTACTTCCTATTCTCAATAACCATTTTTGAAATAGGACAAAACCATGTTGAAACAACTCGGATTCACACTCATTGAACTGATGATTGTGGTGGCAGTGATTGCTGCACTAAGTGCCATCGCTCTGCCTAAATACCAGAACTTTGTTGTAAAAGGGAAAGCGGGCGCCGCCTACGCGACAGCAACCGCACTAAAAACTAACATTGAAAGCTACATTGCTGAAAATGGATCTTTCCCAACCACTTCATCCGATGTAGATGCTACACCTTTTTCGTTAGGCACGTTAACAGTCGGCTCAAATAAAGTTGAAGTAAGTGTCACTGATGGCCCATCGATTACCTTAGATCGTAATGAAACAACGTCTGCGTGGTCATGCACGTTAACCACATCTGCCGCGATTTCAATTAATGGCTGTTCATAGTTGATATGAAAAGTAATCTTACAGGGGTGCTTCGCCATGCTAAGTTACTGACTGACTCTCAAGAGCTAGCCGTTAGTCAATTAATTGCAAATGAACACCTCTCTGCGCCATCAGCGTTAATGAGTTTGGGCATTTTTGATGGTGCAGTGTTACTGAGTCATCTTAGCCAACTGTTTGGTATTTCCAGTACTGAATTAAAAGGTTATAACTTTATTCAGTGCGCACAGCAATTAAGAGTCGAAGAGCTCATCTGTCGCCATAAAATCCTACCGTTACAGGTTGATTCTCAAAAAATTCTACTTGGTGTGGCCGACCCGACCAA
The DNA here is from genome assembly GCA_016764915.1 of Aliivibrio sp. Classification (GTDB taxonomy): domain Bacteria; phylum Pseudomonadota; class Gammaproteobacteria; order Enterobacterales; family Vibrionaceae; genus Aliivibrio_A. The sequence continues at coordinate 24,588 of JAESQY010000100.1, forward strand.
TACCCAAGCAGAGAGTGAGCTGCAATTTCGTTGCAACAAGAGAATTGAAACCGTACTGATAGACTCACATCAACTCGATACTGCCATCCACCAGCTATACGGCGCATCTATTGTGACGGCAGAGAGCACATCATCGTCTCAAGTCAGCAATCAAGAGCTAATTGATTCGTTACAACTTGAGCTTAATGAACCCGAACAGTCAGATGAGATCAATGATAATGATGCACCAGTCAGTCGTTTCATTCATCAGATATTGCTCAGTGCGGTACAAAAAAAGGCATCCGATATTCATTTTGAACCTTATGAGACCCTTTATCGCATCAGAATTCGCTGTGATGGCATATTGTATGAAGCTTCGCGTCCTAATCATCAACTTTCAAGAAGGATCTCATCACGCTTAAAAATCCTCGCTAAACTGGATATTGCTGAACGTCGATTGCCGCAAGACGGTCGGATCAAGTTAACCTTAAATCAACAACCGTCTATTGAGTTTAGAATCTCAACCCTACCGACTTTGTGGGGAGAGAAGATCGTTCTCCGTCTGATTGATTCACATTCTAGCCGGTTAGAGATCAGCGATCTCGGTTTTAACACAGTACAACAGCAAATGTTTTTAAACGCACTGAATAGACCTCAAGGGTTGATACTCGTTACAGGACCGACAGGCAGTGGCAAGACCGTCTCACTTTATTCCGGCATCAATCATCTCAATGCCACCGAACGAAACATTTCAACCGCGGAGGATCCTATAGAGATGAATATTGAAGGGGTGAATCAGGTTCAAATTAACCCGGCGATCAGCTTAACCTTCTCAAGCATTCTCAAAGCCTTTCTCCGTCAGGACCCTGATATATTAATGATTGGAGAGATTCGTGATTTTGAAACCGCTGATATTGCAATTAAGTCCTCTCAAACTGGCCATTTAGTGCTCTCAACACTGCACACAAATTCAGCCGCGGAGACCATCGTTAGGTTATCCAGTATGGGTATCGAGCTCTATAACCTTCTATCTGCAGTTTCACTCATCATAGCGCAACGTTTAGCTCGTCGACTATGCCGACACTGCAAGATTATTGAACCCAATCAGAAAACAATAAAATCGGATCTTAACATTGTACAAGATCAACCATTATATAAAGCAAAACCGAGTGGTTGTGCACGGTGTAACGAGGGATACTTAGGCCGAATAGGAGTCTATGAAGTTATGCCTATCAATACGCACCTTCTCAACAACATAAACAAAGCATGCAGCGCCGTGCAATTACAAAACATGGCGATTGAACAAGGAATGACGACTCTAAAGCAATCAGGTATTCAACTACTATCGTCGGGAGTCATCAGTTATTTAGAGTTACAACGGGTTCTATTATTAGAATCCCCGTAAGGAGTACAGATGATACCCAAATCTAAAGCCATATCCTTGTCTACATTTTACTGGAAAGGCAATCACAGCAGTGGAAAAATGGTGTCAGGGAAAACTCTTGCCTTATACGATTGGGAGGTAATTACTCAATTAGAAAGAGACAACATCACCATCAACAAGCTTAAAAAAAAGAGAATATCACTATACTCTCACTACCGGCACAGTTTAAAACGCGGCGACATCACTCTATTAACACGACAAATAGCCACGATGTTACAAAGTGGTATTCCGATTATTCAAACACTGCAGTTAATTCAAAATAACCATCATAAAGCGGAGCTAAAATCTATATTGTTACAGCTGTGCTTAAACCTAAACTCTGGACTCAGTTTATCGAAATCACTGCAAGTAAGCAGTGACTATTTTGACCGTTTCTATATTAATATGATTCAAGTTGGCGAAGAAACAGGCAAGTTATCAGAAGCTTTTGAGCGTGTGGCTAACTATCAACAAAAAAGCGAAAAACTCCGTTCAAAAACAGTAAAAGCCATGATCTATCCAGTAACCGTTATTGCCTCAGCTATCACAGTTACTACCTTAATGCTTATCTATGTCATCCCTGAGTTTGAGTCCATATTTAACAGCTTCGGCGCGCAGTTGCCTTGGCTAACCCAACAGATCGTTCTCAGTTCTCAATGGCTCACTCGAAATGGATTAACATTGTTAATAATTGTACTTACCATAATGTTTATCTTCCATCGGCTAATAAAGCGTTCAACTAAATTTCGCTTACTCACCAGTCGACTTTATTTACAGATCCCTATATTAGGGACAGTCATCTCAAAAACGACTATCGCCGCTTTCAGCTCGACATTAGCGACTTGTTATAGCGCAGGGATACCTATTTTGAGTGGCATATTAACGGCATCTCAAAGCTGCCAAAACCTCTACTATCAACAACAGATTCGAACTATTCAAGACAGTGCAGCTTCTGGTATGCCCATCTATTTAGCAATGCGACAGACCGACATATTTCCAGAGTTTGTTATTCAGATGGTAATGATTGGCGAAGAGTCCGGTAGCTTAGAGGTGATGCTTACTAGAGTCAGTAATATTTATGAAGATGAAGTGAGTAATACGATTGATAATCTAGCGGAAATTCTCGAACCTCTTATCATTATAACGCTAGGCACTATTATCGGAGGAATTGTCATTGCGATGTATCTTCCTATTTTTGATTTGATGAATATCATCAATTAACTGGGTTGGTATAACGCAAAATGATAGGTAGAATCGGTATAAACTATTTCTATTGAGAGTCGTAATGGCATTATTTGAATATTATCCGTGGTTGTTCCCGCTGTTTGCCTCTATTTTTGGTCTTTTAGTCGGCAGCTTCTTGAATGTGGTCATTCACCGTTTACCGATCATGATGGAACGAGAATGGAAAAAAGAGTGTATTAACTGTTTTCCGGATCTTAATTCAACCGAAAGTAGCCCTCAACAAGATGAGCCCTTTAATTTAAGCCTCCCTCGCTCTCGTTGTCCGAGCTGTAATACACCAATCAAGCTGATTGATAATATCCCTCTATTTAGCTGGTTACTGCTTCGAGGGAAATGTCGCCATTGTAAAACAAAAATCAGTCTCCGTTACCCTGCGATAGAGCTGCTATCTGCAATATTATCAACCATCGTTGCGATTCGCTTTCCATTTTCAGAGTTTGCCGTTGCTGCCATTATTTTCACTTTAATATTAATTGCAGCCACTTTCATCGATTTCGATACCATGTTGCTTCCTGATCAGCTTACTTTGCCACTGCTTTGGGCTGGAATTTATTTGGCCCTCGTAGGGTGGAGCTCGGTCTCTCTTCAAGATGCTGTCATTGGTGCTATTGCTGGATACCTCATCCTCTGGAGTATCTACTGGGTGTTTAAATTACTCACAGGTAAAGAGGGAATGGGCTATGGTGACTTTAA
>JAESQY010000101.1 GCA_016764915.1 Aliivibrio sp.
AATGCCGCTCGGCTTGAATTTGGCTTTGAATAAAAACCCCACCGACACAAACTTCACAATTTACTATATAGAGAGGGGCTTCGGGCTTGTTCAACACCTGAATAAGGTGTCGGCTGCGCGACACCTATTCTCGTTTATTATACGAATTAATGACAAACCGTAAGTATTACATCGTCTTGCGAATTCTCATGAGTTAATACTACCTTAGAATTCACTACGTTTGAAAGCCATTTTAAGAACTCGATAAGGGAATTAAAACTTAAATCTGAATTGATTTCCGTAGGACTTATATCCATTTCTACTTCAGACGTAATGAAAAAGTGGCAATTAACTCTAATTTCATTAACGAAGATTGATAATGTTGTTGGATCTGATTCTTGTAATTGTTTAATTGATTCGATATTTGAAGGCAAACCTATTAGGTTGCCACCATGCTTAAACTCAATGGGATAATCAGATAAGCGTATCTCTGATAAGAACTTATTCCAAGTGGAAACATCAGATCCAAAAATATATATGTCTCTTAAACTTCCATCACATTCAAATTGTGATTTTATTTCATTCCATTGATGCATAAGATTTAATGAATACCAAATTTGAGGTTCGTATAACGCCCTAATAATGGGCAAATTTCAGTTGGTTAAAACAAGCGACGAAGGAGCAAAAACCAACTGTAATTTGTCCTTATTTATTAGCTTGTTATACGATTTTACACCGAACCAAGCTTAAGAAGAGTACGGCTGATAATTTTCATACTCCCAAGCCATACGCTTAGATAGTTTGCTACAGATTTCTTCCCAGTTGTCGCCACAACATTGATCGAGGATTTCGTTTACTTTTAAGAGAACTGCATCCCAACTGTAACAATCTAAAATAATGGCATTATTAAGTGAAGTGTTATTCTGAGTCATCTCAGAAGTCACAACGTGTAACTGGAAATCATTACCCCCACTTTGGTCAAGGCCGATAGTAAAGTTCATCCAGAAATCCACATACTTAGGATCATGAAATTCCCATGAATCTATTGGGTCATAATCTGTGCAATCGAAACTGAGAATGATAGGTGTCACGAAACGTCCTTAACCGTAATCGTGGTAGAGCGGCCTGTTACCAGACCGACCCCACACAGATCCGGACGTGCGGAATTACCGCATCCGGCTCTTCAGTTATATATTCACTCGTGTAAAACACGACCCTAGTACCAATCAACAGCCACAAAACGTTTGCTGATTTTCGGATACTCAATTTTAAAATACTCTAGCATCTTCTTGAAATTACTCCAATTATAACTTCGCCTTCCACTGCGTCGGTTTAGCCATTTGTATAAACTATGCAGTACATAATTGTACACATGCGACATACTTCGGCTATTGTCTGGCAGTCCGAAATAATTCCTAAATCCGACTAGTTTCCGTTTTAACTGCGGAAGCCACTTACTCAATTTCAATGAGCGTTTTGCTTTGATCCATTGATAATATTCACTCAGGGCCGCTTTTTGCTTCTTCACGGCGGTTCGCCGCCTCAGCCTAGCTTTACCCCTTGAATCAGTATCCCAGTAAAACTCGAAACCGAGAAAAACAAAATGACGTTTTCGACCGATTCTGAATCGGCTAAATTGCATCAGTAATGTTTTATCCTCAGCAACATCTAGGTTAAATCGCTTTAGTCTTTTAGGTAACACCTCATAAAAGCGTTCGGCATCGTGAGCAAATTGAAACGCACAAACAAAATCGTCTGCATACCGGATCATCATCGCCCTGCCTTTCATTTTCGGCTTTACTTTCTTTTCGAACCACAGGTCTAGCGCATAGTGCAGATAAATATTTGCCGATACAGGACTAATTATTCCACCCTGTGGACTGCCACTTAATGGCTTGGTAAAAACACCATCAGGCGACTTTATCCGTGCCTTTAACCACTGATTGATAAGGTTAAGTATTGCTTTGTCATCAATGCGCTGCTTTAACATCGTCATCAACCATTCATGATCAAGATTGTCAAAGAAACCTTTAATATCAGCTTCGACGATATAACCATAACCATTAAATTGCAGGTTGAGCGTTAAACTATGCACCGCTTGATGCGCACTTTTATTGGGTCGATAACCATAGCTGTTACGTAGAAAGTCTTGCTCCCAGATATTTTGTAAGATCTGGCTGACACTCTGTTGAACTAGCTTGTCATCAACTGTTGGTAAGCCTAAAGGCCGTTGTTTACCATTTGATTTAGGTATGAAGATGCGCTTGATGTCATTTACTCGATAACATTTCTGTTTGAGTTGATTACTCAAGCGGTCGATATTCTCTTTAAGCTTCACTTTGTATTCAGGCATGGTAATACCATCTATACCGGGTTTGGCCTTTTTATTGAGTTGCCCCCAACTTTGAACCAGACTGTCAGTATCAAGTAGTCCGTATAGATTCTGAAACCTGTGTGTGGGGTGGGTTTGTGCTTTAAATGCGATGGCATTAAGTGCGGTTGTCATAGTGCTCCCAGCCCTACTTTGTCTGGGCTATGTGTCTGCTTAATGCCAAATATAACTGTCAGCTCCTTCGCCATGTATAAGGCTTTCCCTTACTCAAACTACTACGGGCTGATCTGACTTCCAAAGGGCCGTCGTTCGTTTCGTTTTCCACTTAACAGCCCTACCACTTTCCCTGTGGAGCACCTTTGGATCTCTCAAGTTCCTGATACATCTCTTTATACATGCCACAGCTTGATAACTCCGCTGACTCGCCACAGCCTCACAACTTCATTTCCATGAATAACGACTGTTTTGTATGGACTTCGATGCTGTTACAAACCTCGTCAGTCAGAACTCATAATTATCGGAGCGATACCAGCACTTCAGGGCCACGACAGCCCCTATGGCCTACATAATTCTCTGTGTACGCTTCACCTGTTTTGTTCATTTGATGCAGTCATCACTGCTGAGAAGCAACCGCTAATCTCAAACTCCGCCACAGGCGCAACACTCGATACGGGTGGTGAGTTAAACCTTACCCGACAGGGACTTACACCCTGCAAGATGCATCAAGCTTTGCTTGACGCACTAACGCTCCCATAAGCTGTGAGCAATGCTGGCACAATTTGTTGCGCCTTTTCTTTTGCAACCAATGTGA
>JAESQY010000102.1 GCA_016764915.1 Aliivibrio sp.
CGCTTTCTCTACCTTCTTCAGCAAGTGCAGGTCAATAAATGGACCTTTCTTGAGAGAACGTGGCATGGCGTAATCCTCTTATAGATTATTTATTACGACGACGTACAATGTACTTGTCGGTACGTTTATTACTACGGGTCTTGAAGCCTTTAGTAGGCATACCCCATGGAGATACTGGATGACGACCACCAGATGTGCGGCCTTCACCACCACCGTGTGGGTGATCAACTGGGTTCATCGCAACACCGCGAACGGTTGGACGAACACCACGCCAGCGTGTTGCACCGGCTTTACCCAGTTCACGCAGCATATGTTCAGCATTTCCTACTTCACCGATGGTCGCTCGACCCTCGGAAAGAACTTTACGCATTTCACCAGAACGTAGACGCAAAGTTACATAAGCGCCATCACGTGCGATGATTTGTGCGTAAGCACCCGCTGAACGAGCCAACTGAGCACCTTTGCCAGGTTTAAGTTCGACACAGTGAACTGTAGAACCTACTGGGATGTTACGCAATGGCAAGCAGTTACCTGCTTTGATTGGCGCATCAACACCTGACTGAATTACATCACCAGCTTTTAGGCCTTTTGATGCAATAATATAACGACGTTCACCATCTGCGTACAAAGCTAGTGCAATGTTTGCACTGCGATTTGGATCGTATTCTATGCGTTCAACTTTTGCAGGAATACCATCTTTATTACGTTTGAAGTCGATCAAGCGGTAATGGTGCTTATGACCACCACCAACGTGACGAACGGTGATACGACCTGTATTGTTACGACCACCTGATTTAGAGTTTTTCTCTAAAAGAGGTGCATACGGCTTACCCTTATGTAGGTCAGAGTTTACCACTTTAACAACGTGGCGACGACCAGGGGAAGTCGGCTTACACTTTACTATAGCCATGTTTAACTACTCCTGTCTTACTCAGCGCCGCCAACGAAGTCGATGTCTTGACCTTCTTTCAAGATAACATATGCTTTTTTGACATCGTTACGACGTCCCATACGCATACCTTGACGTTTGGTTTTACCCTTAGTGATAAGAGTATTTACAGACTTAACTTCAACCTCAAACAACTTTTCTACAGCTGCTTTGATCTCTTTCTTAGTTGCAGTGATTGCTACTTTAAAAACAATTGTATTGTTCTTTTCAGCAGCCATCGTTGCCTTTTCAGAGATATGCGGGCCACGTAGTACTTTTAGTAGACGCTCTTCACTGATCATGCCAGCATCTCCTCAACTTGCTTAACTGCATCAGCAGTTATAAGAACCTTGTTAAATGCAACAAGACTTACTGGATCAATACCAGCAACATCACGTGCATCAACTTTATATAGGTTACGTGCAGCTAAGAATAGATTTTCGTCTACCTCGCCAGTAACGATAAGAACGTTGTTAAGCTCAAGTTCTTTAAGCTTTGCAACTAATTCTTTTGTTTTTGGCGTTTCTACAGAGAAGCTATCAACAACGACTAAACGTTCCTGACGAACTAACTCAGAAAGAATGCTCTTAAGAGCACCACGATACATTTTCTTGTTTACTTTTTGGCTGTGATCCTGAGGTTTCGCAGCAAAAGTAACACCACCTGAACGCCAGATTGGGCTACGAATAGTTCCCGCACGAGCTCGGCCTGTACCTTTTTGGCGCCATGGTTTAGCACCGCCACCAGACACTTCTGAACGTGTTTTTTGAGCACGAGTACCTTGACGAGCACCAGCTGCAAAAGCAACTACTACTTGATGTACAAGAGCTTCATTAAACTCACGTCCGAATGTAGTCTCGGAAACAGTTAGCGCATCAGCGCCTTTAACCATCAATTCCATTACTATCTCCTAGACGTTACGATTTAACAGCTGGTTTAACGATCACATTTCCGCCAATTGCACCAGGGACTGCACCTTTAATAAGGAGTAGTTTGCGCTCAGCATCAACACGAACGATTTCTAGGTTTTGAGTCGTTACACGCTCAGCACCCATGTGACCAGACATTTTCTTGCCTTTAAATACGCGACCTGGCGTTTGGCATTGGCCAATTGAACCCGGAGCACGATGAGACAATGAGTTACCATGGGTCATATCTTGAGTAGCGAAATTCCAACGCTTAATTACGCCTTGGAAGCCTTTACCTTTAGATGTACCTGTAACGTCTACTTTTTTTGTTTCTGTGAAAATATCAACGTTAAGCTCAGCGCCAACTTCAAACTCTTCACCGTTTTCTAAACGGAATTCCCAAAGACCACGGCCAGCTTCAACGCCAGCTTTAGCAAAATGACCTGCATTAGGTTTGCTTACGCGGCTAGCTTTCTTAGTTCCAGTAGTTACTTGAATTGCAGCATAACCATCAGTTTCAAGTGTTTTCACTTGAGAAACACGGTTTGCTTCAACTTCAACAACAGTTACCGGAATAGAAGTGCCATCTTCGGTAAAAATGCGGGTCATGCCCACTTTACGACCGACTAGACCAATCATTATCTTATCTCCCTTAACCTAAGCTAATCTGTACGTCAACGCCAGCAGCTAGATCTAGACGCATAAGCGCATCAACAGTTTTATCTGTAGGCTCAACGATGTCGATAAGACGTTTGTGAGTACGAATCTCGTACTGATCACGTGCGTCTTTATTGACGTGAGGGGAAGTAAGAACAGTAAAACGTTCTTTGCGAGTTGGTAGTGGGATAGGTCCACGAACCTGTGCGCCAGTACGTTTTGCTGTTTCAACGATTTCCGCAGTAGACTGATCGATTAAACGATAATCGAAAGCCTTTAGTCGGATACGAATACGTTGGTTCTGCATTAGACAGAGCTCCAATAATTAAATACACAAATAATATCGCCACTCACACTCATAAATGAGGGAATGTCGATTGATTTATGTGAAACCGTAGTGCCAAAATTAGGCACATTGTCAGTTAATTTTCATTAACCGCGAACATAAGCTGAGTATACATTGTGAATAAAAAGTTCTATACAGACTCTCTTTATTCTCCTCAGTGCTCATTGGTTCACACCTGCCTCTAAGAGGTCAGTGATAGGCATTATACAGAACATTTTAGATTGTGCAAGACAGTAGCATCGAAACTTATCAATTTATCAATTAACTTCATTCTATCTTGTTGATGTTATTGTATAATTTCCATAAAAAAAGGAAGCCGAAGCTTCCTTTTTGTTGTTATTGTCAAATAACGCGATTAAGCGATTACTCTAGCAACAACACCAGCACCTACTGTACGGCCACCTTCACGGATAGCAAAACGTAGACCTTCGTCCATCGCGATTGGCGC
>JAESQY010000103.1 GCA_016764915.1 Aliivibrio sp.
AGTATGAATATAAAATTAAATAGATTAATATTAGTTAAAGACTAGCACTATATATTATTTTAAACTATATAAGGAGGGGAAGCTGAAAGTAAAAATGCACCTAAAAGGTGCATTTAATATATTGCTTTTGGCTTTACTTATAAGAAATGAATTGTTGCATTTAAAGAGAAGAAATCAACATTCTCATCACCAACTGCAAAGTTATTATAACCTAGACCAAGTGTTAGCATTGGAATAACAGAGTACTCTATACCTGCGCCATAATAAGCATCAAAATCGTCGTCGCTGCTTTTAGTGAAACCTTTATAGTCAGCTGCCCAGCGATGAATACCCGCTTTACCGTAAACGTGCAATGGACCAAAATCGATGCTTGGTTTTAGGGCTGCATAGACTGATGTAACATCAACTTCTTGCGCACCAACACTGTAAGAGCCTAAGTTCCAAATACCACCCTCGATGCCAATGAAAGGAAGAATGCCAGTACCGATGTGAGCACCATATACGGTTGAGTCTTCTGTTTTGCTTGCAATGTCGTACTCAGCAGAACCGACTTGAACACCACCATAAACTAAAGAGTCTGCCGCTGCGGTTGTTGCTACACTCATTAATGCCAATGCCAAAAGTGTTTTTTTCATCGTACTTTCCTTCTTAAACGTAAGAGATTTGGTGATGTCTGTTTAGACATCCACTCGTTGTAACTATTAAAGCAAATTTTATGCCGACTGTTATACAGTAAAACTTAACTGTCGGACATCATATTTTTAATGCGCTTATCTGATATAGGGTATGGTGTTCCTAATTGTTGCGCGAAAAAACTGACTCTAAGCTCTTCAAGCATCCATCTGATTTCCCTGACTTTATCAGGAACAGGCTGGCCTTTTGGAATCTTGTTAAGCAGCTCATTATACTCTTTTACTACTGATTCAACCTTTAAAAGTTGCACTCTATCTTTATTCGGATCAAGCGGCAACTTCTCCATCCGGCGCTCTATTGCCTTCATATAACGGTGAATATCGGCAAGTCTTGACCATCCGCACTCAGTAGCAAATCCTTTGAATATCAAACTGTCGATCTGAGCTTTGATGTCAGACAAAGCAAACGCCATGCTCAAGTCTACTCGACCTTTTAGTTTTTTATTAATAGTAAAGGCGGTGGTTAAAATCGCTTCGACCTGTTTCGCGACCTCTACAACCGTATCACCCAACTCCGCGCGTACGTGTTCTTTCAGTGCTTCAAATTTTTCAGGCTCGCGTACCATACCGCCTTTCTCATCAATTAACTTGTCGACTCCACAACCAATGCAGTCATCGATAAGATCCAAGACTCGACCATATGGATTAAAGTAAAGACCCAGTTTTGATTTATTGGGTAGATTCGAATGCAGGTATTTTATAGGTGATGGAACGTTTAGCAAAATTAACCTTCGCTGCCCTGAACGCATCGCCGATATTTGCTCTTCTGGTGTTTCAAACAGCTTGATCTCTACACTGTCTTTATTATCGACTAAGGCTGGATACGCTTTTACTTCAAATCCACCACGTTTCTGTTTGTATAGCTCAGGAAGATCGCCAAAACTCCACGTTTTTAACCCTTTCTGTTCAATATCATCATCGGCAACTTGTGAGAGAGTCTGCTGCACCTTCTCTTTTAATCCCTCTTTGAGATCATATAAATTTTTGCTCTCTTGCAGTTTACGATTGCGATGATCAACCACTCGATAGGTGACTTTCAGATGATCCGGGATCTGCTCTAGTTTCCAATCCTCTCTGAGTACTTCAAAGCCAGTCATTCGACGAAGCTCTTTTTCCAAAGCATCAAGTATCGGCACTTCTAACGGAGTACAACGTGCTAAAAAAGCGTCAGCATAATTAGGCGCAGGTACGAAGTTGCGTCTTACTGGTTTTGGTAGTGCTTTGATCAAGCTGATAACCAACTCTTTTCGAAGACCTGGAATTTGCCAATCAAAACCATTAGTTTCAACTTGATTCAGAATAGGCAGAGGAATATGAACAGTTACCCCGTCACTATCCTGCCCAGGTTCGAACTGATAACTGAGCTTCAATTTCAAACCATCTTGATGCCAAAAATTGGGATAATCGAGATCAGTAATGTGGCTAGCATCACCGCGAAACAGCATCTCTTTTTCAAAGCTGAGCAAATTAGGCTCACTGCTGCTAGTTTTTTTCCACCAACTGTCAAAGTGCCGCCCGGAAACCACCTCGGTACTGACACGCTGGTCGTAAAATTCTGCCAGTTCATCATCATCAATCAAGATATCTCGACGGCGTGATTTATGTTCAAGATCTTCTACTTCTCGCAACAGTTTTTGGTTCTGTTTAAAGAAGAGGTGACGGTTATCCCAGTCACCTTCTACTAAAGCGGAACGAATAAAGATCTCACGACAAACGGGTACATCAATCACGCCGTAGTTAATTTTACGTTTTGCCACAATCGGGATGCCATAGATCATCACTTTTTCAAAGGCCATGACAGCGGCCGATTTTTTCTCCCAATGAGGTTCGCTGTAGCTGCGTTTAATCAAATGTGGTGCTAATGGCTCTATCCATTCAGGTTGAATTTTGGCCGCAATACGTCCCCACAATTTCGAGGTTTCGACTAGCTCAGCCACCATCACCCATTTCGGCTGCTTTTTAAACAGACCCGAACCAGGGAAAATATTGAAACGAGCATTACGAGCACCTTGATACTCATTTTTCTCCTGATCTTTCAAACCAACATGAGAAAGCATGCCCGACAGAAGCGCAGTGTGAATCGATTGGTAGTTACCTTCCTGATCGTTGATTCTAAAGTCCAGCTCTTTCATCACCTGGTTAACTTGAAAATAAACGTCTTGCCATTCACGCACGCGCAAATAGTTGAGGTGATCTTTTTTACACTGTTTTCTAAACTGATTGCCCGTCAGTTCTGTCTGCTGCTCTTTAAGGTAATTCCATAAGTTCACAAATGCTAAAAAATCGGACTCTTTATCATGGAAGCGTTTGTGTTTTTCATCCGATGCTTGTTGCTTATCTGATGGACGTTCGCGAGGGTCTTGAATGGAGAGCGCCGATGCAATCACCATGATCTCTTTCAAACAGCCGAGTTTTGGTGCTTCTAACACCATACGTGCTAAACGAGGGTCAATCGGTAATCGGGCAAGTTGGCGTCCCATTGTTGTTAATCGCTTTTTCGGATCACTGATGTTGGCATTAAACGCGCCTAACTCTTCAAGTAGCCTTACACCATCTTGAATATTACGATTATCCGGAGCCTCTACAAATGGGAACGCCTGTATATCCCCTAGACCGATGGAGGTCATCTGCAAAATAACCGATGCCAAGTTGGTTCGAAGGATCTCTGGATCGGTAAACTCAGGACGTGCTAAGAAATCCTCTTCCGAGTAGAGACGAATGCAGATACCCTCAGCGACACGCCCACAACGCCCTTGACGTTGATTCGCACTGGCTTGAGAAACCGCTTCAATAGGCAAGCGCTGAACTTTAGTTCGATAACTGTATCGACTTATTCGAGCAGTACCTGGATCAATAACATATCGTATTCCCGGTACAGTTAGCGAAGTTTCAGCCACATTGGTCGAAAGTACAATTCGGCGACCAATATGTGACTGAAATACTCGATTTTGTTCCGCTGAAGATAAACGCGCGTACAGCGGTACTACTTCGGTATCTCGAATATTACGCTTCATCAATGCATCAGCAGTATCTCGTATTTCACGCTCACCATTCATGAATATTAAGATGTCTCCTAACCCTTCTTCGCACAGTTCATCAACGGCATCAAAAATACCTTGCAGCTGATCACGCTCATTATCATCGCCATCTTCAAACAGTGGACGATAACGCGTTTCAACCGGGAATGTACGGCCTGAAACTTCAATGATAGGCGCTTTATTAAAGTGATCTGAAAATCGTTTCGGATCGATGGTTGCAGAGGTAATAATGACTTTCAGATCTGGACGTTTTGGCAATAATTCGCGTAAATACCCCATGATAAAATCGATGTTTAAACTGCGTTCATGCGCTTCATCAATAATGATGGTGTCATACTGATTTAAATAACGATCATTTTGAATTTCCGCCAATAAAATACCATCGGTCATCAATTTTACTTGGCTTTTATCTGATACTTGATCGTTGAATCGGACCTTATAACCAATGTGGCCACCCACTTGAGACTCAACTTCTTCCGCAATACGAGCAGCAACCGTCCTAGCAGCTAATCGTCTTGGCTGGGTATGTCCAATCATGCCAAATTTACCACGACCGAGCTCCATACAGATCTTAGGCAGCTGTGTGGTTTTACCTGAACCCGTTTCACCCGCAATAATAACCACTTGATTGTTGGCTATTGCTTCAGCAATGTCCTCTCTTCTTTGGCTAACAGGCAAGTCGGGATAGCTGATTTTTGGTCGATCTATTTCACGCAAGTGCGCGACTTGCATCGACTTTGCCATATCCAACGCAATCTTATCGAAAGCCACATGTTTGGAGTTTTCATTGCTGATTTTCGCCGCGCCATGAATACGTTTACTGAAACGAAAGCGATCGCGGATCATACAATCTTTTAGTGCTGACTTAAGCGTAGCGACTGAATTTTGATTTAGTTGATTCAAAATATTTCCTGAATGAATCTAATGATATGGTTGGTGATATCCAACTGAATTGCGCAGTATTCTACCATGAAATCCTAACACGGTGGTCAGGCTTTTATGGGGTTTTGTTGGGTGAATTTTAGTTACTTATTTGGATATTCCTGGAAATTAAGCGGACATTTTAACCGTTTTTACAGCGCCTTATCCACACTCTTCCGGTAAATAAAACCAATTTTAAAACCATATCGACATCCGGAATCTTGCTCCTCTGCAATAAGAAAATAATAATGAGAGTTTAAAAAGCATTTTGCACTTTAATCCGTTTTTATGGTCTGTATAAACAGTTACCATTGAAATTCCCTTGAATCAGTTCCATATTATAATTATCACGGTTTATCTCGGAGTCCCCATGTTTCATAAATTAAAAATTCTACTACGCCAAGTCATGCACGACGGAGATGATAGTGGCCATACCTCTACACAAGATCTCAACTTAGCCATGGCCGCGCTGCTGTGTGAAGTTGCCAAAGCAGACGCCGATGTAGAAGCAAGCGAACATCAAGCCAAAGTTGAACTATTACAAAAGTTACTGGAACTGCCAAAATCCGACGTTCTCGCTTTAATTGAGCAGGCTAAAGCAAAAGTGGAACACGCCATCTCCTTGTACGATTTTACTTCGCAGTTACGATCACTTGAGCAAGAAACACGTTATGAGTTAATTAAAGCAATGTGGAGTGTTGCTTATGCGGATGGTGTTATTGATCCCTTAGAAGATGCAGTGATACGTAAGGTGTCAGAGCTACTTTATGTCGATCATAAGGATTTCATTCGCGCTAAATTAGCCGTACAAAACTAATCGCGCCAAATGCCTCTATTTTATTGACCTTCTATAATGAAAGCTGTACCGTCCATGCTCGAATTTGAACGTTAACCTTTCTACCGCTAAACAGGACATCCACTGTGAGTAATATTCCTTTTTCATCACTGAAACTAGACGCCGCTCTAATTCAAAATTTGGACTCTCTTGGCTTTGCCTCGATGACCCCAATTCAAGCACAAAGCTTACCTCATATAATTGATGGAAAAGACGTTATTGCTCAAGGTAAAACGGGTTCAGGCAAAACGGCTGCATTTGGTTTAGGCTTATTGCACAACCTAAAGGTAAAACGCTTTCGAGTGCAAACCTTAGTACTTTGTCCAACACGTGAATTGGCAGATCAAGTTGCCAAAGAGATCCGCACTCTGGCTCGAACCATTCACAACATCAAAGTATTAACGCTTTGTGGTGGCATGCCGTTTGGACCACAAATCGGTTCTTTAGAGCATGGAGCTCACATTATCGTTGGTACACCAGGGCGTATTGAAGAGCACATTCGTAAAGGTTTTCTACGTTTAGATGAGCTAAATACGTTTGTACTCGATGAAGCAGATCGTATGTTAGAGATGGGATTTCAAGACTCAGTAGATGCCATCATTGATGCTTCTCCGAACAACCGTCAAACTCTGCTTTTCAGTGCAACGTTCCCAGATTCGATTAAATCCATTGCTAATCGCATTATGAAAGACCCGATAATGGTTAAAGTTGAATCCAAGCACGACGAGAGCACGATTTCTCAACATTTCTACAAAGTAGATGATGATGACCATCGTTTAATGGCACTGCGTATGTTGTTATTACAACATAAGCCTGAATCAGCGGTTGTGTTTTGTAACATGAAACGTGACACACAAGACGTTGCTGATGAGCTAAACCACTTCGGCTTCAGTGCCATCGCATTGAATGGTGATTTAGAACAACGCGATCGTGACCAAGCGTTGGTGCAGTTTTCCAATAAGAGTGTCTCAGTCCTTGTTGCTACTGATGTAGCCGCTCGTGGATTAGACATTGATAACTTAGATGCTGTGATTAACTTTGAGTTATCACGTGATCCTGAGGTGCATGTGCACCGTATTGGTCGCACAGGCCGTGCTGGTAGCAAGGGTATCGCTTGCAGTCTATTCAGTGCTAATGAAGGTTACAAACTGACACAACTTGATGAGTATCTTGGTAGCGCCATTGATGAAGAGCCACTGCCACCAACCTCAGTACTTGAGCAAGCTGCTTACATTCCGAAAATGACTACCTTACAGATTGATGGCGGTAAACGTCAAAAAGTACGTGCAGGTGATATTTTAGGTGCATTGACGGGTGCCAATGGCATCGATGGTAAAAAAGTGGGTAAAATTCAGCTTTTCCATAACTTCTCTTACGTTGCTGTTGAAACAAGCATTGCAGCCGCCGCTCAAGACAAGTTAGAAAATGGAAAAATGAAAGGTCGCTCTTTCCGTATTCGCCGTCTATGATGATCGATTCAATAGCGACAGTGTAAACAGTAAAAAGCCAGAATCTATAATAAGAATCTGGCTTTTTTTATGATTAGATTAGTATGATTTAATAAGTGCTTATACACTTTTGTAATAGTACGAAGTGTCACACAGCTTACCTTCTGGTGACAGTGCAAAACTTGGGATCTCTCCTGATTTTTGCCACTCTTGCTGCTGATAAAATTGCTCAGCTTTAGAATCAGTTTGCGTATCGAGCACCATCAACCTTACCCCATTTTCATAAGCGAGTTTGCTGACTTTTATCATCAATTTAGACGCGACGTTTTTTCTACGGTGAGTAGGCAGCACAAACAATTTTTGAACTTCAGCTCGGTGTAAGCCATTCTCTTTATTACATTTTTCAAGTTGCACTGAACCAATAATCTCGCCCTGATCCCTTGCGACTAATAAAAAGAGGCCATCACCAAGATGTTGGGATAAATTATTCCAATAACTTAACGCTTTCACTAACGAGAAGCCTTTTAAAAAACCTAATGAGGCGCCATCTTCCACCGACGCCATCAAACCTCTTGATAACTGATGGAGATCTTTTTCTGTCAACTCATCCAATCGTTCGATATTCATTTATCTTGTTTCCTTGCGATCTTTTCTAGCTTTTTGAGTAGTTAATGATTTGCTGGTTTTTTTCTAATAGATATTGCCAAATAGGATCACCATATAGGTACAGTAATCCGATCATAATCAATAAGATGAAAAGGTTTCGAACGATCTGTTTTAATGGCGTTTTACGACGAGGCAGTTTTGCAACGTTATTGACATCGATAGAGACACCATAAATATTGGCGTCTTTGGCACATAACTGCCCTTTTCGATTACGGTGGGTACGAAAGTAGATAACATCATCTAACCGCGGCCCTCGGTTCATGTGTTTTAAGGTAGAAATACGAACGAAAACATCTTCATCAAGCTGTTTAGACTCAATGTAGCCAACACCTTGCGTATCATTCCAACGAACAAGGCGACCTTCCCAAGTGATCTCATCCATATTTCTACTGTTGTTCCTATCGCTTATGAAGCAGGTTTAGCTTGTCCACGTCGAGGACTTGGCTTGCTACCTGCTGGACGACTTGCACCAGTATGACGTCTGTTTTTTCCTGCTGGTTTATGTCCTGAAGCATTTTCACCTGAACGTTGACCATCACGATGGCCTGAACTTGGATTTTTCGGTTTTTTCGCTTTGATTGGACGTGAGTCTAAACGAGATTCTGGTAGCGCGTGTACCGGAGTGAAACCTTCAATGTCTTTGCGCTCAATAAGCTCTTTTGTGAGACGTTCAATACCAAAAAGGTCCACCGCTTCATCAGCACAAACCAGTGAAATAGCTTGACCTTCCGCGCCTGCACGACCAGTACGACCAATACGGTGCACGTAATCTTCAGACACATTCGGCAGCTCAAAGTTAACCACTTGAGGCAACTGTTCAATATCAAGACCACGAGCGGCAATATCGGTTGCCACTAGAACTTGAATTTCACCAGATTTAAAATTAGCGAGCGCTTTAGTTCGAGCGCCTTGACTCTTATTACCATGAATAGCCGCCGCTTTTATCTCTCTCTTTTCTAAGAAAGCACTTAAACGGTTTGCACCATGTTTAGTACGTGTAAACACCAATACTTGTTTCCACTTCTCACTCTCAATTAAGTGAGCAAGTAGGGCCGGCTTCTGTTTTTTATCAACCGGATAAACCCACTGTTTAACTGTTTTTGCCGTTGCATTTTCAGGGTTAACTGAAATTTCAATTGGATTATTGACAAATTCTTTAGCAAGCTTTCGAATTTCAGGCGAGAAAGTGGCTGAAAACAGTAAATTTTGACGCTGGCTTGG
>JAESQY010000104.1 GCA_016764915.1 Aliivibrio sp.
GTTTTGGTCCTGGTGGCTGTACGGTTATTGTGGATTGCTTAACAGATAACGGCAACCGTACTTTTCAAGATGTGCGTCAATGCTTTGTTAAAAATTACGCAAAAATTGGTGGCCCGGGTGCGGTTGCTCATATGTTTGATCACCAAGCCGTATTCCAATTTAAAGGTGATGATGAAGAAGCGATCCTAGAGCTGCTTATGATGGCTGACGTTGATGTTAGTGATATTGAGCTTGAAGATGGTGACATCACTGTGTTTGCCCCTCACACCGAATTTTTCAAGGTGAAAAGTACGTTATCAGCAGAGTTTGAAGGCATTGAATTTGATGTTGAAGAGATCACTTTTGTACCGCAAAACATGACAGAAGTGACCGGTGATGACGCTGCTCAGTTTGAGAAATTCATCGACATGCTTGAAGATTGTGATGATGTACAGCAGGTATATCATAACGCTGAGATTGCTTAACTAATCTGTTTACCAGCAAGATAACGAAAAGCCGAGACACTTCACTTCGCAATTGAGAATGAATGACTCGGCTTTTTTGTCGTTAAAGAGTCACAATGTTAATTACATCACGACAGCAATACTAAGAAGCGCCATTATCATTACCGTTAGAATGCCAATCAACGGGCAAATAAAGCGTAACCATGATGAGTAAGCAACACGTCCAATTGCCAGTCCACCCATCACCACGCCAGATGTTGGTGTCACTAAATTAGGCAAGCCAGATGCCGACTGGAAAGCAGTAACTACTAATTCGCGGCTAACATTGGCGAAATCAGCAAGTGGAGCTAACACGGGCATTGATAATACCGCTAGCCCTGAAGAGGATGGAATAATCAGGCAGAGTATGGCTTCAATCCAGTAGATGGCGTTAATGAATAAAATATTGGGCAAGTCGGCTAATAACCCTTCAGCATAATTTAAAACGGTGTGGGTAATATTTCCGTTATCCATCACCACCACTAAGCCACGAGCAATAGCAATGATCAGTGCCACACCAAGTAGGTCTCTTGCACCATTTACAAAGCTCTCAGTTAGTTCGACTTCAGATAAACGTCCAACTAACCCGACCACAATACTGGCACCTAAAAAGAGGGCAGACAACTCGGCCATCCACCAGTCACCAGCAGAAACCCCCCAGATCATCAGTGCGAATGAAGCGGCAAAAATGGCTAAAATGGTTTTTCTCATGCCATTAAGCTGCGGTGTTGCGGTTTGAGCGCCATGTAAGAAATGTTGTTCATTAGACTGTTTTTGGCTGGCGACAATGGACGTTGAAGGGTCGTTTTTCACTTTTTCAGCGTAACGCATCACGTAGATAACACAGGCTAGCCAGCCAACAACAAGAATGATTAGGCGCAATCCAATGCCATCCATAAAGTTGATCTCAGCCGCATTAGAAGCGATGACGGTTGCAAAAGGGTTAATGGTAGAACCAAGACAACCGATACCAGCACCGATCATGATAATGGCCACACCAACAATACTGTCATAGCCTGCAGCGATCATTACAGGGATCAATATGGCGTAAAAGGGGATGGTCTCTTCAGCCATGCCGTAAACGGTACCACCGAGTGCAAACAGCCCCATCAAGATCGGGATCATCCATTTTTCTCTTCCTTGCTGCCTCTGCATGATCCCGGCAATACCAGCATCAATCGCACCAGTGCGGGTAACGACTGAAAGAAATCCCCCAATGATCAATACAAACAGCGCAACATCCACTGCACGGGCTGTGTAATTTGAAGGGTCATAGAAGCCTTGTATTGGTGCCATTAAGATATCAACAATACCTTGTGGGTTAGCTTCTACGCTGTGGTATGAACCCACCTGAGGAACCATTCGGCCGATGGTTTCATTTTTTACCATCTCATATTTACCTGCAGGAACGACCCAAGTTAATCCTGCCATCAACACGGTAAGCAGCATTAGGATGGTATAAGCCGATGGAAATTTAATCTTTTTCATTGAATGTGTCCTTTTCATAAAATGTCTAAGCGACAAAGTCCATAATTTGTTGAGCAGACATTCCAGCAAGCCCCATTTTTCTTAGGGTCCGACCATGTTGGAAATAATCTGTATCGTTGTATGCGTTGTCTATGTGTAGGCATGAAGTGACCAGAGGGGTATCAACACCAACCAGCTTGCCAAACTCGTAACAGGGAACCAGCAGGTAAGCGGCATCTTCAGTAATGTATCGATTGCTTGCTGAATTAGGCGCGCTATTGAGTTTCCCATGGGTTTCAGAAGTGCGGTTTACGTCATAAACAGTCAGGCAGTCCATGTTATATAGAGCATTCATAGCATCGAGCTCTGGAATTAGGTGAAGTCCAAGTTTTTCGCCTACACGTTGACGCTCCTTTTCCATCGTTGCAACGGCTTTGGCGGTTGATACTGAACAGCAATCTTTGTAGTAATTGAATTTACCATCAAAGTTTTCCAGTAAACCCATATTGAGTGTTGTCAGCAGTGGGTGACCACCAAAGTTGATATTTCCAAGACCTGCACTGATGACGTTAGCCAGAGAGGTCAATGTCAGAGGCATCACACTTTGAAGACGAGATATTGCCTGCTGTGTACGGGATGCTGGTAGTGCAGCGACAGGAAGAAACTCTTTCATGCCCAAAATAGCCAGCTCTGCAGGGCCCACAATGCGAGTTGCCCATGGAATGGAAATCGCATCGACAAAAGTAATGTCGAGGTGGCCATAACCTTCACTGTTCATGATGCTGTGTAAAACTAACGATCCGTAGTTTCCAGGCATTAGCATGATGACCTGACCCTCTTTTAAGTGCGGTAACATTTGACGAAAAAGCAGTTCTTGAGCGAACGAAGGAATAGGCAGGATCAGCAGATCACTGTAGTCGACCGCTTCTTTGATCTCTCTGGTTATCTGATTGATTTTTTGGAACCCAGAAAAAGTGAGCGGTTGTTGATTGAACTCGGATAAAGCGGTGATCCCGCCTTTCTCTTCAATATCAGCAAGGGGTTGATCAAAACCGGGTGCGCCGTAGAGTGAAACATCCGCTCCAATTAAGGAGAAATGGTAAGCAGCTGTTAGCCCTGCATTCCCTGAACCGATGATGGATACTTTGGTTTTCATATGACTTCCTTACTAATGAGTACTTTATTGATATTTATAGTAAGAATTGAGGAGGAGATCAGGCCAATGCGAAAATAGAATAGCAGGATGTTTAAATCGTATAGTGACAGAGGGAATTAGTTGTATTTCGTTGATAAATAGATATTTATGTAGAATGATTTTTATGGATTAAACGGGATGATATTGTGATATTCCCCCGTTATTGGTTTTCTAGGTCTCTAATTGAACCGATACTAAGAGTGATATTCATCTCATCAGCCATCAGTAAAAATTGTTCAATGAACTTTTCCGCGTGGCGATGAATCGGTTTTAGAGCGGGGTAGGTGATATCAAATTCAAAGGGAAGATTAAAAGCCAGCGGTCGCATCTCTACATTGGGATGCTCACTGGCAATCTGCGCAGTAAAGGGATCAGTAATTGCGATGCCAACCCCCTCACGAACTAGTGCAGCGGCTGTACTGGAAAGAGAGACTTCGATCATCTCTTTGGCCTGAATACCATATCGGTTAAATAGTGCATCTAAATTTCGTTGGGTACTGTCTTTTTCGTGGCGGATCAGATTGTGATTAGCAAGATCGCTGATATCAATGGCCACTTTTTCACTGAGGATTGAATCACTCGGAAAAATGCAGACACACTCTGAGATCACTCGCTGTGCTTTTACACCAGCTACCTGTTCATCAATAAACGAGAAGCCAATATCAATGGTTTGGCTCTGCACACGGCGCAGTACTTCTTCAGAGCGATAGGTTTTAAATTCCACTTTGATTTCGTTACTCTGCTTAAGAAAATAGGCCAAAATTCGAGGCAAAAAAGCATTGGACAGTAAGGGCATAACAGCAATATTCAAACTGCCAAAATGCTGCGTGCGAATTGAATCAGCAGCGCTGTCCAACCCAGACATAGCCTCAAATACCTTTGCTACCTCAAGATAGAAAGCTTTTCCTTCATCATTTAACTCTAATCGATTGGTTTTTCGAATAAAAAGTGAGAACGCTAATTGATCTTCTAAAGAAGCAAGTAGCCTGCTCACAGCAGGCTGGCTTAAATTCAGTCTTTGCGCTGCTGCGGTGACGGTTTTGCACTCTACAATGGCGCGAAATGCATTAAGTTGGGATAATTTCATTGTAGGTAACCTGCCTAATCGAGAAGTCGATATGTTACCAGTGTACGATTTTGGATAAACACTATTTTTGATAATTTGTTCTATCGCTCATCTTTTACTATTTAACGTTGACTCATTATTGAGGGCCATGGAATACTCAAACAATAGTTAGTTTAGTGAACATATGTTTGCCAGAGGTAATTCTTATGACAGAGCGTGAACTTGAAATACTGAGTATCTTAAAACAAAATCCATTGATCTCTCAGCAAGATATCGCTGAAAAATTGGATATAAGCCGTTCGGCAGTCGCTGGCCATATCATGAACTTAACCCATAAAGGTGTGATAAAAGGCAAGGGGTACATCTTCTCCGATAACAAATATGCGGTGGTGATTGGTGGTTCAAACATGGATATTCTTGGCAGGCCTGCTGGGGATTTCCGTCTGTGTGATTCTAATGTGGGCCATGTTACCTGCTCTCCAGGAGGGGTAGGCCGTAACATTGCTGAAAATTTAGCCAGACTTGGCACCGATACCCGTCTTATTAGTGCGGTTGCTAAAGATGCTTACGGTGGCTTGATCATCGACCAGTGTCAGAAAGCGGGCGTGGATATGCGCAGCTGCCTTAAATTTGATGATGGAGCGACGTCTACTTATCTCTCTGTATTAAATGCCGATAGTAATATGCATGTCGCTATTAATGATATGGCCATTTTAGAGAAATTAAACAGTGCGACGTTGCAAAAAGAGGAGGAGATGCTTAGACGTGCATCACTTATCGTCATCGATACTAACTTAAGTGAAAACGCCCTAGAGTATTTGTTCAGCAACTTTTCAGGCATCCCCATTTTTGTTGACACTGTGTCATGTGCAAAAGCACTAAAAATAAAGCCGTACTTAAGTTCTATTCATACTTTAAAGCCAAACTTACATGAAGCATTGATGCTTGCCGGAATGGAAATAGAAGGCAGTGAACAGCTGCCAATACTTGCCAATTGGTTTCATCAGCAAGGCGTTAAACGACTGTTCATCAGTTTGGGTGAAGAGGGCGCTTTCTACAGTGATGGAAAAGAGCAAAAGTTGATGCCAGCAAAACCGACCCTTGTCACCAATGTTAATGGTGCAGGAGATGCATTTGTTGCAGCCCTTGCTCATAGCTGGATTCGAGATTGGTCGATTGAACCAACCACAGAATTTGCAATGGCAGCGGCTTCTATTGCGCTGTCTCATTTAGATACTATAAATCCAAATATGTCAGAAATATCTGTCAACAGAACTATTAAGGGAGTCGCATGTTAAATCCGCATTTAGATATCAATCCAGAAGTAAAACAAGCTCTTGCTGAGGGGAAACCTGTTGTTGCCCTTGAATCGACTATTATTTCACATGGTATGCCTTATCCACAAAACGTTGAAACAGCACTGAAAGTTGAAGCGATTATCCGCGAAAATGGGGCGGTACCTGCAACTATTGCTATCTTATCTGGTCGCTTAAAAGTGGGAATGACCCACGATGAGATTGAATATCTTGGTAAAGCCGGTCAAGCGGTTATTAAAACCAGCCGACGTGATATTCCTTTCATGGTAAGTCAACAAGCAGATGGTGCAACAACCGTTGCTTCTACGATGATTTTAGCAGCCATGGCAGGCATTAAAGTGTTTGCAACTGGCGGTATTGGCGGCGTGCACCGTGGTGCTCAGCAAACATTTGACATATCTGCCGATTTGCAAGAGTTGGCGAATACAGATGTTGCCGTCATCTGTGCCGGTGCTAAATCTATCTTAGATATTGGTTTGACCTTAGAGTATTTAGAAACTCAAGGTGTCCCTGTTATTGGTTACCAAACGAAGACTCTTCCTGCTTTTTATACGCGTGAAAGTGAATTTAATGTGGATTATAAGCTAGATAGTCCGCAACAGATTGCCGCGGCAATGAAAGCCAAGTGGGCAATGAAATTAACGGGTGGTATGATCATTGCCAATCCTATTCCAGAAGAGCATCAACTGGATAGAACAATGATCGATCAGGTTATTGCAGAAGCTGTCATTGAAATGGATGAGAAAGGGATCAGTGGTAAAGCCTCGACACCATTCTTATTAGCGAAAGTGGCAGAGAAAACCTCTGGCAGCAGTTTGGCGGCCAATATTCAATTAGTGTTTAATAATGCTAAGTTAGCAGCAGAAATTGCAGTGGAGTATGCACAATAATCCTCTATACTAATGGTGAGCAGATTGATTAAACGTCTGCTCACCCTCGTATAATCCCAATAATATGGTTTGGGAGTCTCTACCAGAATCCACAAAGTTCTGATTACGAAGGGCGAAGTTTCACCTGCTAAACAACGGTTACCCATGAGGTGTCGCCTGTTGTTGGGTGTTTAAGCTTTTCTCTTTGTATGCTCTGAATGCGGTTCACTAAGTTGAAAAGCTTTTAATTTTTGATATTAAATTAAGAGTGTCCTATGAATAGTTTTATCCAACAATTACCCAAAGTTGAGTTACACCTTCACATTGAAGGAACACTTGAGCCTGAACTCATGTTCCAGTTGGCACAGAGAAATCAGGTCGATATCCCCTATCGTAGCGTTGAAGATGTACGCAACGCTTACCAATTTCATAACCTACAATCCTTTTTAGATGTTTACTATCAAGGTGCTAATGTATTGCTTCATGAGCAGGACTTCTTTGACCTTACTTGGGCCTATCTGCTGCGTTGTCAAAAAGATAATGTCATGCACACCGAGATATTTTTTGACCCTCAAACCCATACCGAAAGAGGCATCGATTTTGACTCGGTCATTAATGGCATTCATAGAGCGCTTGAGGTGGGCAAAGAGCAATTAGGTATATCCAGCCATATCATCATGTGCTTTTTACGCCACTTAGACCAAGAGTCCGCATTAGAGGTGCTTGAGAAGGCATTAGTACATAAAGATAAAATCATTGCTGTGGGTTTAGACTCCTCTGAGATGGGCAATCCACCGAAAAAGTTCCAGCAGGTGTTCGAGCAAGCTCTTAATCATGGATTTCTGACTGTTGCTCATGCTGGTGAAGAGGGCCCTGCTGGCAATATTGAGCAAGCTCTTGAACTGCTTAAAATCAGTCGAATTGATCACGGGGTACGTTGCACTGAAAACCCTGAATTAGTCGATCGGTTGATTAAGGATCAAACCCCACTGACAGTCTGTCCTTTATCTAACACTAAATTAAAGGTATTTGAACAGATGCATCAACACAATATTGTGGAACTACTAAGAAGAGGTGTCTGCGTTACTATTAACTCGGATGATCCTGCCTACTTTGGTGGATACATGAATGATAATTTTTTCGCGGTCTCTGAAGCTTTTGAGATGAGTAAGGGTGAGGTTGCCCAGTTCAGTTTAAATGCAGTGGCCGCCAGTTTTATTTCCGATGCTGAAAAGCGAATGTTAGAGCAACGTATTCATGCTTATTTACTGAGTCATAAATAATAAATATATTCATCTTGTTTAAAGTGGTGCCAAATAATATATATAAAATAGAGAGGAGTATTATTAATTTATGTAGACATTTATTGCACCCTTTTGAGGCAATGAATGACTGAAATATAAATAGCAACCTTTTATGGAATACCAGTTAGTTTATCTGACTGGTATTTATCGTTCTGTTGTGCATTATCAATACAAGAAATGTTACCTATTTCACATAACTTGTTTCCTCGCGTTTTTTATCTCTTTTTTATCCTGAATTTTCAGCCTTTTAATTTTATTTAACCATTTGTTTTTAATCGTTATTTTTGATTAAATTTATTTACGCCATATAGAACGTAAAAGACCTAATTTATAGGGTTTTGCATCACGTTTCGATTCCTGTTTTTCATCAATAATAACCACATCAACAAGCAATTATTCCGTTGTTGTTAGTCATTATATAAATACTAACTGGAGTATAGCGTTAATAATTTTTCGCTCGTTGTACGTGGAATCTAAAAACATAAAAAGGTATGAAGATGAAAACGAATTTTAAGAAAGTAGTATTAGGAGCAGCGATTGCTTCTGTTGCAGCAGTTTCAATTGGAAGTGCAACAGCGGCAGATTATCCGCCTAAAACCGTTTCTTTTGTAGCACCATCAGGTGCTGGCGGTGGCTGGGATTTGACTATCCGTACTGTTGCTAAAACACTAAAAGATACTGGCATTGTTAAAATAAATATGCCAATCACTAACCGTCCAGGTGGCGGTGGTGCAGTAAACTTAGCTTACATGCAAACTAAAAATGGAACTGGCAAGTTAGTTTCAGTTTATTCTCCACCAATTCTTCTTACTAACCTAACTGGCTCTAGCAAGTTCAGCTACAAAGACACAACTCCACTTGCTCGTTTAATTACGGACTATGGCGCATTCGTTGTTTCTAAAGATTCAAAGTATACCTCAATTATTGAAGTAATTGACGCACTTAAGAAAGATCCTAAGAGCGTGAAAATTGGTGGTACTTCTGCTGCTGGTTCAATGGATCACATCCAGTTCCTTATGATTGCAAAAGCAGCTGGCGTGACAAACCTAAACAAAATTGACTACATTAGCTTCCAAGATGGCGGCGCTGTTGCTCAAGTTCTTGGTGGACACATTGACCTTATCTCTACAGGTCTTGGCGATGTGAGTGAGCTAGTTAAATCTGGTCACTTAAGAGCACTTGCGCAAACTGCTGATAAGCGTGTTGGCGAAGGTGTTGTTGCTGATATCCCAACGGTAAAAGAGTTAGGGATCGATGCAACGTTTGAAAACTGGCGTGGTCTGTTTGGACCTAAAGACATGCCTAAAGAAGCAGTTACATACTGGACCGCTTCTCTTAAAGAGATGGTTAAAACTCCAGAGTGGACTGCGGCACGTAAACTACACGGTTGGGATGATGCATACCAGACTGGTGAAGAGTTCAACAAATTCCTAGCTAAAACCAACTTGGAATACAAAGAAATCTTAGCAGAGATCTTCTCTAATAAGTAAATAGCTCCACGTAAAAGCTGGTGTCTTCGAACTCTTTTTCGAAGGCACCAGTTATCTAAACCGGATAAATTCTAATTATAAAAGTTAGCCTATTTCAACACTTACAAGGATAAATTATGGAAAGCAGAGACGTAACCCCCAATTGGGATGCGTTTACGGGTATTTGTAGTATCGCCTTTGGCGTCATCTATGGCACAGCTGCCTATACAATGCCCCGCGCAGCCTTTGGCAATCCAATGGACCCAATATACTTTCCGCTAGGAATTGCGGCAATTTCAGTCTTTATTGGACTTTTACTTCTCGTAAAAAGTAACTTTGGCGCTTCAATACAAGCGTATAAAGATATTACTAATGAGGATGCATCTAGAAAGAACGATCGAAAAAGAATTCTATATACTTGTATAATTTCAGTTGCTTATGCTCTGCTCTTTGAACACCTTGGATACGTTATTAGCACATTCTTCTTTATGTTCTTGATGCTAACGATTACCAGCGGAAAAAAAGCATGGAAACAAAGTACCATAGTAGCGATTTCTTTTTCTGTAGGTATTTTCTTTGTTTTCTCTTCGTTGTTAAGCATTAGCTTACCGCCGTTACCATTTTTTGAATAAGAGTTATTAATTATGGATGTATTAAATAGTTTAATGACAGGATTTGGTGTTGCATTACAGCCTTATCATCTGTTTCTTATTACAGCGGGCGGTATCTTAGGTACTATTGTTGGTATGTTACCTGGCTTAGGGCCTGCAACGGGTGTTGCGGTTCTACTTCCAATGACATTTGCAATGGGCCCTACAGCTGCTCTAATTACTATGACCGGTGTGTACATTGGTGCTATGTTTGGTGGTTCAAGAAGTTCTATTCTTATCAACACTCCTGGAGATGGCGCTGCATTAGCCGCTACCTTCGATGGTTATCCCATGGCAATGCAGGGGCGCGCAGAATCTGCTCTAGCCATTTCAGCAATCGCATCACTTATTGGTGGTACTATCGCTGCGATCTTGATGACGCTTCTTGCTGAACCTGTTGCTAACTTCGCACTTAAATTTGGCCCAGCTGAATATTTCTTATTGATGGTTGCTGCATTGTCTATGACAGCGTCAATGTCTAAGAATAATATGCTTAAAGGCTTCCTATCTATGGTGATAGGTCTTGCAATTGCAACCATCGGTATTGATGCACAATCAGGTGTTGAGCGCTTTACGTTTGGTAGCCTTGAGCTGCAAACAGGTGTTGATTTCCTTGTTGTTATCATCGGTATTTACGCAATGGGTGAAGTATTTAAAAGCTTCCGCTCGCTTAGTGAAGGTACGAAAAAAGCTCAAACTAAATTTAAACGTATTTGGATTGAAGGTGATGATTGGAAACGCTCTAAGTGGCCAATCTTACGTAGTGCTCCTTTAGGTTTCATCATTGGTGCCCTTCCTGGTGCTGGTGGAACTATGGCTTCACTAATGGCCTATAACAATGAGAAGAACCTATCGAAAAACCCTGACGAGTTTGGTCATGGTGCGATTGAAGGTCTTGCTGCTCCGGAATCTGCTAACAACGCAGCTTCAATCGGTGCGATGATCCCAATGTTAGCGCTAGGTGTACCGGGTTCTGGTACGACTGCGGTAATGATGGGTGCTCTACTTATGTTAGGTATTCAGCCTGGACCTATGTTGTTCACACAACACCCAGAAACGGCTTGGGGCCTAATCGCAAGTATGTTTATTGCTAACATTATCCTTGCAATTGTGAACATTCCTTTAGCGGGTGTGTTGGTACGAGTACTGGCTATTCCACCTAAAGTGTTATACCCAATTGTACTCGGTCTAGCGTTTATCGGTTGTTATGCGATTGGTAGTTCAGTTATCGACTTCTACATTCTAACCATCTTAGGTGTGGCTGGTGTGGTAATGAAACGTACTAACATTCCAACAGCGCCAATGATTCTTGCGGTTATTGTCGGTGGAACGATGGAACAATCATTCCGTCAAGCCTTCAAAATCTCGAATCAAGATTTTGCGATTTTCTCAAGCTCTACCGTTGCACAAGTGCTTATTGCTATTACGCTTCTTTCTATTGTACTTCCAATCATTGGAAGTCTTAGAAAAAGTAAGCAAGCTGCTAAAACTGCTTAATTAGTAACATAGGAATACACCTCAATTGAGGTGTATTCCTTTTTTTATATCTACAATGTGAGATGTTAACGTGTATAACACATACCAATTCGAACATATTGATGTAAAAAGAAGCAATAAGATGTGCGCATTAAAGCGCTTTCTTAGTGTAATGAACTTAGATATTGATGTGGATGTTGAAAGTTTTGTTGTTGTATTAGACCAAGGAGAGATTATAGGCTGCGGGGGCATCGCAGGTAATACATTTAAATCAATCGCCATCGATGAACAATATCAAGGGCAAGGCGTTTCAGCTATGTTACTTACTGAGCTGGTTACTTACGCTTATGAACTCGGTCGATACAACCTCTTTATTTACACCACTCCCAATAATTACGAGCTGTTCCATCACGCAGGATTTCACCAAATTGCGGAAGTTCCTGATCGTGTCGTTTTGCTTGAAAATAGTCAGAATAGACTCAAAGATCATTGTCATCAGCTAAGCAGATTAAGAAAGCCAGGCAGTATGATTGGCAGTATTGTTATGAACGCCAATCCTTTTACTCTGGGTCATCGCTACTTGATTGAGTGCGCTGCAAAACAGTCCGATTGGTTGCATCTGTTTGTGGTTCAAGAAGAGCAAGCGCTATTTACTTATCAAGACCGTTTTAACATGATGTCGGCAGGTATCTCAGATATTCCGAATGTGACCATCCATCATGGTTCAGACTACATCATTTCAAGAGCCACTTTTCCAAGCTACTTTATTAAAGACAAAGGAATTATAAACTATTGCCATACTGCGATTGATTTGCAACTGTTTAGAAATCATATCGCGCCTGCATTAGGTATTACTCATCGATTTGTAGGCACAGAATTTATCTGTGTTGTGACTCGAAACTATAATCAACAGATGGATAAATTGCTGGCAGTAGCATCAACACAATACCCCCCGATAACCTTAAAGGTTATTCAGCGTAAAGAGATCAATCAACAGCCTATTTCGGCCTCATTAGTTCGTAAACTTCTTGAATTGGACCGTTGGGATGACATTGCTGAATTGGTTCCGACAACAACCCTTGACTATCTTCATAAGCTAGAGGCTACTGGTCGAGATTTAAAACGTATAAAAAAGGGTGAGTAAGCGTTTTCAAATGATCTAAAGAACGAACAATTCCAATTGACGTATAGATACTTCATCGTTAAAAACATACAGTAAATGAGACTGTGGGGCACTTCTCGATACAATCCCGATTCTGGCTCGTTACCATACCAAGCAAAACCATCTGGGTGATGGATTTCCGTGCACTCATGCTCTGTTCGATTAAAGGGTATTAAGAGGCGCTATTTAACCACTGTGCGTGCAGTTTATCACTATCGCCTAAATACTCTAATAACCAAGAGATTGCAGGGTTTTCGTTATTTTTATGCCATGCAAGACAACAAGAGCTGTCTTGATAGGGTGTTAATAGTGTTTTTTCAATTAAAGTCCCTGCAGCGATTAATGGTGCTGAACGATGAGACGGCATCAAACCTACTCCAAGCCCTGCGATAAAGCACTGCTCAGCGCTGTGCCAATTAGGTACAACAAGACGTCGTTGGTTATCCAGCAGCCATGTAACACGTTTTGGAAGCGTTCTTGAGCTATCTTCAAGACAGATACAAGGGTATTGAATGAGTTCTTCTTCTGTAAGTGGTTTATCAACAGAGGCTAAAGGGTGGTTGGCACTCACAACAAAGTCCCAAGAGAGCGAACCCATTGCTCGATATGAGATGTTACCCCCAATAGGAATCGCAGCAGTGGCCCCGATCGCAATATCGGCGCGATTATCTGCTAGAGCATCCCACACACCGTTAAATACCTCCATGGTCAACAGCAGCTCGACTTCAGGAAATTGAGCGTAAAAATCATGGACAAGCTGATTAACACTCGCTTCACGAACTACATTATCCAGTGCAATAGAGACACTGCTTTGCCAGCCATTAGCGACACGCTGAGTTTGAAATTTTATTTCGGTCATCTGTTTTAATATTAACCGGGACTGTTCAACGAAATAGGTTCCGGCAGAGGTGAGTTCTACTTTTCGATGTAAGCGTTTAAACAGAGTGACCGCCAATTTCCGTTCGATGGATTTCACTGAATAACTAATGGCACTTGGAACTCGGTTTAATTCATTAGCGGCTGCCGCAAAACTTCCTAAGCGGGCAACTGTATCGATAATAAGCAGTTCTTGATGGGAAAACATACGCGTCAAATATTTTGATGTTAATAGCGAAAATATACCGTTTCACAGGCGAGGTTTGCAAGCATAAACTGGCGAAAATTTTATAACAGAGTCGAAAAATGAAAAATAAAAACAGTGCTATTCCTTATATATGGTTAGCGGGTTTAAGTATGTTGGGGTTTATGGCAACCGATATGTATCTACCAGCCTTTGAGGTAATCCGACAAGAGCTTGAAACCAGCGAGCAGATGATTGGTTGGACCTTAACGCTTTTTTTATTGGGAATGGCGGGAGGTCAACTGCTTTATGGGCCACTAATAAATAAGTTTGGTATGAAAAAAACCTTATGCTCAGGTTTGGTTGTTTTTAGCATTGGCAGTGCGATATGTGGGTTATCAAGCAGCGTTGAAGTGCTGCTAACAGGTCGGTTTTTACAGGCTTTAGGGGCTTGTGGTGCGACTGTTATTTGGCAGTCGTATGTCATTGATAATTATGAAGCCAGAACATCACAACGTATTTTTGCTTCTATTATGCCCCTAGTGGCTCTCTCTCCAGCGTTAGCACCACTGTTAGGTGCGGCACTAGAGCGTCATTTTGGCTGGCAAACTATTTTTTATACTTTAATTTTGATTGGTATTGCTTTAATTGCACGAAGTTCCGTGATGGACTTTTCACCAAAGTATGAGAAATTGAAACTAGATAGTCAGGCCGTTAACTTTCCTCTGGGTATTATCAAACAATACCGTGAAATATTAGCATCAAAAATATTCACAGGTAATATGATTATTTACGCATCTTGTTCAGCCGCTTTTTTTGCTTGGCTGACCGGATCCCCTTTCATTATGCATAACATGGGGTATTCAGGTGCGGATATTGGATTGAGTTATGTTCCCCAAACCATTGCTTTTATAATCGGAGGGTATGGTTGTCGCGTTCTGTTGAATCGACACGCTCCTGGGAAGATTTTACCTTGGTTATTGAAGCTATTTATTTTTAGTGTATTCACCCTATTTTTAATCGCGATACGTATCGAGCAAACAAGCATCATACCGCTGTTGATTCCAATGTGTTTTATGGCTGCAGCGAACGGTGCGATCTATCCATTAGTGGCAAACAGTGCCTTGGCTGAATTTAAGAGTAATAGTGCATCAGCGTCAGGCCTAATGAACTTTTTGCAGATGATGTTTTGTGTGATTTCTAGCGGCTTGGTCTCAGTGTCAAGTGGCTATGGATCAGTGGCAATGACTGGAGTAATGGCGGCTCAAGGTCTACTGGTATTAATGGGTTATGTTCTAATTATAACTGAGCGAAGATCCCAAACCGTGATACCCGCTATTGAGTATTAAATAAGTAAGGAACTATTTTATAGACTGGCGCTCATAATGGGCGCTTTTTTATTGACGTATTAAACGGATCTCATATACGGTATGGCAGTCTTATAAACTTTGGGTAGCGTATGAAACCGTCTCTTTTATTGACAATAGTTTCAGTATTAGCGTTTGTCATTATCTCTTTATTATCAATAGTATTTAATTTTTGGCTGTATGCATTAATTATCTTAATAGTCTCTGTGCTGTTGTATCTTTATTTCGCATTTGGATCTTCTGCTGATTTAATGGTTAAGAGGGATAAATGCCAAAGATGCAATAAAGAACTCAAAAGAAGTGTGTTATTAAATCGTGTATATTGTAAGCAGTGTGAAAATAAAAATTAGAGAGTCGCAATCTCTATCCAAGGTGGGAATATGGATCGCTTACAACTTGAACAATATCTACAGCAATTAACGGGTGCAGAGGGCAGTTTTCCTTTTGGTCCTGATGCTCTTGTCTTTAAAGTGATGGGAAAAATGTTCGCTTTAGTTGGCGAGTCAAAAAGGCCAGAAGATGAACGGAGAGTGACCGTCTCTTTAAAATGCGATCCAGTGGATGCTCAAATGTTAGTGAGCCAGTTTGATGCGGTGATCCCAGGTTACCACTTAAATAAAAAGCATTGGATAACCCTTTCACTCCATCAAGATGTAGAAGAGAGTATGACCAAGGAGTTGATTGATGCCTCATATCAGTTGGTCGCGTCTAAGCTGACAAAGGCACAACGGTTACAGCTACACGAGTTAATTTAGGCCGCTTTTAAGTTGCTGAAAAGCATCGGGAAACCCTTGTAATGAAAAAGGCAGGGAGACTTGCTTCTGACTATTTTTATTAATATAGAAAATACCAATAATTCTGCCATTTTCCATCTCTGAAAGAAGCTTTTTATCTGCTAAAATATTTATTTCACAATGTGTTTTATTGCACTTTTCAATGGCAACTCGAATATCCTTATTATTATCAATTTTAATACCTAGCCCTTGCTTTTGAGCGGCGAGTGCACTGACTCTCACGGTGAGAAGTGTTTGCTGTTTAGGTAGGTTTAATAGACTCAGCCCTCCTGCAATACTCGCTTGTTCCCCTTTTTTTACCATCAATATTTGACTGATAAAGCATGGTTTTTTAGTGCAATCATAACTCCAAGAACCATAACTGGCAGGTTGAACTTGTGCTGGAGAGGCCGCCTGCAAACTTGGAAGAGTAACAAGTAGGAAAATGAAGGTTAAGAGCAGGTTTTTCATTATTTTCTAAATCCTTTTAATAGAAGAGAGAGCCTGACTCTCTCTTCTATAAACTACATGACTTACATTTAAACGCGTTGTTTTTTGCGAGAAGATGTGACGACTAGCCCACCTAATGCCATTAAGAACAACAGTGCAGTTTGCGGTTCGCTCACTCCTACAGGCTCGACAAACTCAGTAATAGCAACTTGTCTAATTTGTTGATTTCCAGCCCCAGTGAAAGTAAGACCAGTAACAAAACCAAGTGGATTCGTTGGATCTAACATATTATCGACATCAATGCCGAGAATACGAAATTCAGAAACACCGCCAGCTTCAAATGCGTAAACGTCTCCTGCATCAATGGTTCCCGTTAACACCCAGTCACCGTTACCGTCTAATAACCACAATTCAAAGCTGTCGTCGTCGTAACCTGAAGGAAGTAGAACCGTTGCAAAGTTGTCACCTTGGTCAACGTAGTAGTCATAACCCGTTGCAACATCCGGATCAATAAAAACCCGTTGGTCTAGATCAACATTGAAATCGAATTCCCAACCATCTTGGCTCACGACAGGCATTATAGGGTTTTCTGGAGTCTCACCAGGAAGTGCACCATCTCTAATCGCAAAACGCCAGACACCATCTTCACCGGTGTTTGAACTGGTCGTTAGCTTGGCAATATCGGTGGTATTTGAGCCAGGAAGTGCATAAAAATTGACACCGTCACCAGCATCATAACCTGCCTGCGAACGTGCTGGGCTTGATTCTGGCACAGGTGTTGATTCAGGCAGTGACATTGGCGCTGCAAATTGTGGTTCTTCGCCACCGCCACCGTTACTGCCTTCATATACCCAGTCGAGCTTTTCATAACGAAACTCAACATCAAAATCGCCACTGTTGCCAGTATCGGCAGAGCGGTCAATGAGTACAACTTGGAAGCTGTTAGTAACATTTGCTGTGTTTGGGTAATAGCCTACATTCTCCCATGTAGCGGTCATAATTCCTTCTGAAGATCCGACATAGACATCACCACAATCATTACAGCGAGTATCAATATCAGACCAGAAAGGGGCAATCATGGGGTTGTTAGAAGCAGGAAACGGCTGTGGAGTAAATCCTGATTCAGCGCCGTTAAAAGTTAAATTACCATTATTGTTAACAAAAACCGTACTGTATGAGTTACCAAAAAAGTTTATCTCAAAGGGTAAGTCTAACTCATTGGATGAACCGTCATCATTTTTTTCCATGGCAAGTTCACCATATCCCGTTGGGCCACCAAAACCATCTAACATGACACTGGCTTGAGCGTTAATGGAAAATTGTGAAACGAGTAGAGCGGTTAGTAAAGTGGTAGAAACTTTATTCATTGAAACACATCCTTGGTTGTTTTTACTTGTATTAAGCAATAATTGCGCCAAGAGCTGTCTCTCATATGATACGTGGCTTTCGTTAACCATATGATTTTTTATGAATTTATCAGTAATGAAATGTGTAAAAATACCTGACACTGAATGAGAGTGTCAATAACAGTTAATCCCACTCCTTAATCTGCTTTAGAGCTTTACAGGTCAACTGTTCCGTATAAGGGTTTATTTTCCAGTGCTCTGGGCTCCATCCTTTCACAAAGCGTTGAAAATCAGCCCATGCGATGGCATAGAGGGGACGCCACTCATTCTCAATCAGGCTAGGGTTTATTTGTGGCTGCATAATATTTAGTGCACCACTTAGATGGCTAAAATAACAGTCTATTAATGATGGTTCGAGTTGCTGGCACTGATTGGGTTCAATGCAACTGCTGATTAACAAGATCAGATCTTTCATGCCACAACCCTGTCCAACGTATTGGAAGTCCACTGCCGCAACACGTTTACCATCAGCAGAAAAACAGAAGTTGGCCAATTTGGCGTCTCCATGGACTAACGTCTGGTATTTACACTGTAAAAGTCGTTGATCAATCTCGCTGGCGGCTCATGCTTGCCAGTTCATCAGGACGAGTCTCTAGATGCCAGTAAGTACCCGTTTTCCATAACTCTTCAGGTTGCAATCCCAAATGCTTAGCGTGGAAATGTGCTAACCATCGAATACAGACTTTTGCCTCATCTAGCGTGACACTCTTTTTGACAACAGGGAATCCTTGCTGCGTTAAATCAGACAATACCAATAGGATTTCTAGTGGAGACTGTTCGACAGCTAATACTTCAGCAACAGGGCAGGTAGGGGGACACTGTTTAGCGTAATGTAGATACCAACTTAGCTCAACCTGATAAGAGGTTAATTTTCGTTGATGAGAGAGTGGGGTATTCCAGCCTTTAGGGTGCTCACTCGGTTGCGGCAGTGAGATCTGCTTTACCACAACACTATTCACATCCCCACCGATAAAGTGTGCACGATAAAGCTGGCCGTAACCTCCCCAGACACCTTGAATGATATCAACCTTTGACAGCTCTTTGGCGTTGGCGATCTTAACCAGTTTCTGTTGCATTGACGCGGTAATATCCATAAACCTTTAACTCGATATCGGTGGAGTGCTAAATGGTACTGGACTGGTTAATAAATTCAAATCACATTCCAAACTTATGTGATGATTTGGATTTCAGTCGTTTGATTATCGAATGATTAACTCGCGAGCAATCACTTCAACACCTGCTTGATAACGTTTGGCTGCGGCATTTAAACCAATCTCTAAAGCGCTGTCGGTAATTTTATCAAACTGTTGTGGTAGCGAGTTAACCTTAATAGGCAGGAAATCAAGCAGTCTATTGTCGCCAAAAGTGCCCAATTTAATGGTTTGCATTAATGACTGATTGTCTAACAATACATCCAAAACACCTTCTAATAACGTGTAAGAGGTGGTGATGATCGCTTCTGGGCACTGTTTACTATTGACCCATGCTTGCATGACTTCTCGGCCATGCTCACGGCTAAAATGCTCGCCATAACTGACTGTGGGCAACAAGTTGTGCTCTTTTACTGCTGAAAGAAATCCAGTTTCACGTTCAGCAGAAATATTAAGCTCAGGCATTGCGCCAATAAGACCGATGGATTGAGGTTGTTTTAGCAGTAGTGATTGAGTGAGTTCATAGGCTGCGTCAAGATCTTCACTGATCACACAAGCAAAGTACTCATCATCCATGCCTCTATCTATAGCGATGACAGGGGTGCCTTTATCCTGAATCAATCGATAAAAATTTGAATCACTCGGCAGGCTACTCGCTACATACAGAACATCAATTTTTCGATCGACCAAATTTTGCGCCACTTTCATCTCGGTGTCTGCATCATCATCAGAGCATGAGATGATCAATTGATAGTTAGCTTGGCGAGCGTTACTTTCCAGTCGCTTTGCCAATTTGGCGTAACTGCTGTTCTCAAGGTCTGGAATGATCAACCCAAATGATCGACTGCGGCCTGCGCGCAAAGCAGATGCAGCATGGTCTGGTCTGAAGTTGTGTTCCTTAACGACAGCCATCACTCTTTTTTCTGTTTTGTCACTGATGCGATAGGTTTTAGCCTTACCGTTGATCACATAACTTGCAGTGGTTCTTGATACACCGGCCAATTTTGCAATTTCATCTAACGTCATGAATTGGATCCTAAACTGTGCTCTTGATCATAATCTTAATGATTACTTTAAATTGATATTTGCATTATAGGCTGAATCGTTTCAGTATCAAAGCTGAAACGATTCAGCCATGTTGTTCGAAATAAAATTATTCATGTTTTTAACTCTGATATCGGGCGAATCATTAAAAATTTATCTATTTGCTGAAACGATTCAGCAAGAGAAAGAGAGAAGGTACTGCCATGTTGTCATTAACGTCTAAAGATATCACCCTCAATCAAAAAGTGGCGAATAAAACCGAGGCGATAAAACATATTGCTGAAGCGCTGAATCAGCAAGGTTACGTTGATCAAAGCTATCAAGTTGGAATGCTAAATCGTGAACAACAGAGCTCAACCTATTTAGGTAATGGTATTTCTATTCCACATGGCACAACTGATACCCGTGACGCGGTGCAACAGACAGGCGTTGTGATTCACCACTTTCCACAAGGCGTTAATTGGGGAGAGGGAAACACGGTCTACCTAGCGATCGGCATTGCCGCAAAATCAGATGAACATCTGGAGATACTCAAACAACTAACACATGTTCTGTCTGACGAGAGCGTTGAGAGCAAACTAGCAGCCTGTACTACAGAGCAACAGATTGTCGACTTGCTTAACGGTAATGTGCAGTTTGAAGCGATTTTTAACACTTCGAACATATTATTAGACTTTCCAGTTTCAGATATGTTTCAGATGACGGCGGTGGGTGCTGGCCTTATTCAAAACAGCCAAGCAGCAGGGAAAGGTTTTATCAGTGATGTGGTTACACAAACTGCGACTCATATACACAGCGGACTGTGGGTCATCAGTAGTGGTCAAGATGTCAGCAAAACGGCGCTCTCGTTTGTCACCCCAGATACCCCTTTTGAGTTTAATAATCAACCAGTGAAAGGGTTATTAACTGTAGCTTCATGTAACGCTGTTCATACTCAATATCTACAGAATATCGTGGCACTAATACAAACCAATCAATTGGAATCGCTTTTCAGTGTTGATGTAGAGCAGATTATTGCATTGTTGAGTAATAAATCAGCAGAAGCCGTTGTGTGTGATAACAATCTAATTAGCGCGACATTCACCATCAAAAATAGGCATGGGCTCCATGCAAGGCCGGGAGCGATGTTAGTGGCAACCACTAAAAAGTTTGAGTCAACCATTACCGTTATCAACGTCAGCAATGGCGATGATAAGGCGGTTAACGCTAAGAGCTTGATGAAGGTGATAGGTTTGGGTGTTAAACATGGACATGAACTGAAATTCATGGCAGATGGCGAAGATGCGACACAAGCGTTAACTGCGATTGGTGATGCCATTAATAGTCGGTTAGGTGAGGGGTAGTTGATGATGCCATCTGTCAATCTTAACGTTGTCACGGTAACCCTTAATCCAGCTTTGGATTTGACTGGCAATTTAGATCAACTCAATGTTGGCTCGGTGAGCCGGGTTGATAATAGTTCGCTACATCCAGCAGGAAAAGGCGTTAATGTCGCCAAAGTGCTTGCCCAATTAGGCGCAAAAGTCACTGTGACCGGTATTTTGGGTCGAGATAATCAAGAACCTTTTTGTCAACTGTTTGCTGATAACAACATAACTGATGCCTTTGTACGTGTAGAGGGGGCAAGCCGTATTAACGTAAAGTTGGTTGAACCGAATGGCCAAGTTAGTGATATTAATTTCCCAGGGATGAGTGTTAGTGAGTCTGACCGCTTAGCATTTGAGAAGCAGTTATTTTCTCTGGCAGATAGCCACGATCTATTTGTTATTGCAGGCAGCCTTCCTCGTGGAGTAACACCTGAGCACTGCGCTAAATGGATCACTGAGCTTAATAAGCGCAATAAAAAAGTTATTTTTGATAGCAGTAAAGAGGCGCTTAACGCTGGTATTGATGCGGTTCCTTGGTTGGTCAAACCCAATGATGAAGAGCTTGCTGATTGGGCAGGAAAAGTGATTACCGATCGGAATGAGTTGTTAGCTGTAGCAGAACAGTTGGCGTTAAAAGGGATACCCAATGTGGTGGTTTCGTTGGGGGCTCAAGGGGTGTTGTGGTTACAAGATAACAAGTGGCTGCAATCTGTACCGCCAAAAATGAAAATAGTGAGTACTGTTGGCGCTGGAGACACGCTCGTTGCAGCGATGTGTTGGGGAGAGTTACAACAGTGGGATAGAACCAAAACATTACGATTTGCTACTGCCTTATCGGCACAAGCTGTGGCTCAGGTTGGAGTCGGTGTTGAACATTTAGAAACCATATTAAATATGACGGATCTTATTGAAGTAAGTCCAGTTCAAATAGAGGGAAACTAATGAAAATTTCTATTGTTACCGCATGCCCAAGTGGTATTGCTAGTACGATTATCGCAGCGGGTTTATTGGAACAAGCGGCGAAAGATCTTGGCCACTCTGCTGTTGTAGAGTGCCAATCGAGTGTACAAGATTATGCCTCTTTACAAACCGATGATGTTACTCAAGCAGACGTAGTGATCATTGCTGCAACTGATAATCTAGATACCTCACGTTTCGCGGGTAAAAAAGTCTATCAAGCCAGTGTCGAAAGCTGTTTCTCAAATCCTGTCCAGTGGTTAGAGAAGGCAATTATAGATGCTAAATTATTAGAAAGCAGCCAAGTGATGGTTGCTGAGAAAGCTGTTGTGACAACAAGCAATAGTAAAAAAATAGTTGCGATTACGGCGTGTCCAACGGGTGTGGCTCACACCTTTATGGCAGCAGAAGCGCTTGAGCAAGAGGGCCTTCGTCAAGGGCATCAGATTAAGGTGGAGACTCGCGGTTCTGTTGGCGCAAAAAACCAACTTACAGAGAGCGAAATAGCAGACGCCGATGTCGTGATCATTGCTGCGGATATTGACGTCGATTTAGCGCGATTCAATGGTAAAAAGTTGTATAAAACCAGCACCGGATTGGCGCTTAAGAAAACAGAACAAGAGATAAACAATGCCTTTGAAAATGCCACCATCTATGTGGACAGTAAAGGTGGAGAAGGCAGCGGTGCAACGACAGAAAAAGTGAGCGCCTATAAGCACCTGATGACGGGTGTTTCACACATGCTGCCGATGGTGGTTGCTGGTGGTTTAGCCATCGCACTCTCTTTTGTTT
Organism: Aliivibrio sp.; assembly: GCA_016764915.1. Taxonomy (GTDB): domain Bacteria; phylum Pseudomonadota; class Gammaproteobacteria; order Enterobacterales; family Vibrionaceae; genus Aliivibrio_A. The sequence continues at coordinate 22,824 of JAESQY010000104.1, forward strand.
TTGGCATTGAGGCCTTTAAAGAAGAGGGCACCTTAGCCGCAGCGCTGATGACTATAGGTGGTGGATCTGCGTTTGCTCTAATGGTTCCGGTATTGGCTGGGTTTATCGCTTTCTCGATTGCTGATCGTCCCGGTTTAGCTCCAGGTTTAATTGGCGGAATGTTAGCAAGTTCGACAGGCGCTGGGTTTTTAGGCGGTATTATTGCGGGTTTCTTAGCGGGTTACAGTGCTAAATGGATTGCTGATAAAGTCTCTTTACCTCAGTCAATGGAAGCATTAAAACCGATACTTATCATTCCGCTAGTGGCGAGCCTGTTCACGGGTTTGGTGATGATCTATGTGGTAGGCGGTCCTGTTTCGTCTGTGATGGTGGCAATGACCGAGTTCTTAAATAATATGGGCTCTGCCAATGCGGTCGTACTGGGTATTATTCTCGGAGCAATGATGTGTTTCGATTTAGGTGGACCTGTTAATAAGGCGGCATATACTTTTGGTGTCGGTTTACTTGCTTCTCAAACTTATGCGCCAATGGCGGCAATTATGGCCGCTGGTATGGTTCCAGCAATGGGCATGGGCCTAGCGACCTTTTTAGCACGTAAGAAATTTGTCGCCAGTGAAGCTGAAGCGGGTAAAGCCTCTTTTGTACTGGGGTTATGTTTTATATCTGAAGGTGCAATTCCTTTTGCAGCAAAAGATCCAATGCGAGTGATCCCGTGTTGCATGGCGGGAGGGGCGTTAACTGGTGCTCTTTCTATGTTGTTTGGAGCGCAATTAATGGCACCACACGGCGGGTTATTTGTACTATTGATCCCTAATGCGATAACACCTGTACTGATGTATTTGGTTGCCATTGCGGTTGGTACTGCGGTAACTGGTTTCAGTTACGCATTTTTAAAACGCGCAGAATCGTAGAGTTTACATTGTAAATCTAAGTGAATATGGAGCCTCAATTGTGAGGCTCTTTTGTCTTTACTTCACACAGTTTCTGCCACTCTCTTTCGCTGCGTAAAGAGATTGGTCTGCATATTTGACTAGAGCATTCATATCATCACTTGGTGTGGGAACCATGGTTGATACCCCTGCACTCACTGTGATCACATTTGCTACTTTAGAATAGTCATGAATGATTTCGCTCTGTTCTATTTTAGAACGTACTGTCTCTGCAACTTGAAGGGCGCCAATTAGGTCGGTATCTGGAAGCAAAATGACAAACTCTTCTCCGCCGTATCGTGCGACCAAATCAGACGACCGTAAATGAGACTGTTTAAGTATTTGAGCTACCATTATTAAGGCATTATCACCCGTTTGATGGCCGTAATTGTCGTTGTAGTCTTTGAAATAATCAATATCTAACATTATCACTGAAAGTGGAGAGTGGCTTCTGAGAGCTCTTTCCCACTCTTTGTTGATTTTTTCGTTGAACTTCCTTCGGTTGGCTATATCAGTTAAGGCATCGGTGTAGGTAAGTTTTACTAAGTTTTCTTCAGCGAGCTGTCTTATTTTCATCTCTTGAGCCAAACGAGCATTGGAAATTGATGTCTCTTTGGCAATGGCATTGGACTTGCTGGAATGTGTCCGAAACTTTTTTATCACGAACCCGATACCTACAAGGGCACCCAGTAATAAGCCCGTAAGTAATAAAAAAGTATCCTTCAACATATTATTTGCCAGCGAAATACTCGATTCAATGCGACTATTGATCTCTAAAACACCGGCTATATCTCCTGCTTTCCAATCACTCTTTGGACTTTGTGGGTGGTTATTATGGCAGTTGATACAGCCATTTTTCATAATATCGGCGGAGGCGTATCTCAGTGTAACTTGACCATCTAACTCTTCAAATGTGTAATAAGCAGAACTTGGATTATTTTGTAGTGCTTCCCACGCTCGATGGGCAAATTTATCGATTAATCCACCAGACTCCTCTCTCCATGGAAAAGGGGAGGGACTGTAAAATTGGCTACTTAATCCGCTATTATTTTTTTTGAGCCTTTTATTTAGAAGTTGATTAAGAGTGATAGGGAGCGGAATTGCGTTCTTTTTTGATCTATATTCATGAGACGCTTCTAGGCCACTGTTAATTGCAGGAAGCACGACTTCGGATGTGTAGAGGTGGCGAAATTCTAATAATGTTTGGGAGTAAAGTTTGGCATTGTTAACTGCCATGGTTCGAATTTGAACCTCAGATAACTTATCAAGATGCCATAATATGACCATAGCCCCAAAGCCAAAGGTCAGTGTTAACATAACCGTTGGGTGGCGTATCATCATGTTGGATATATATTTTACAAAGCAATAAACAGATGGCAAATTAAATACCCACCTTATAGCAAAAAACCTAGGTTATTTTGATGCTTTTTACACAGTTTCTTCCTGACTCTTTTGCTAAGTATAGAGCTTTATCTGCAGTATTGATTATTTCGTCAGTTGTTTGATTTTGTAATGGGATCACTGAGGTGACTCCTGCACTAATTGTTATGTAGTCAGAAGCGTGAGCAAATTCATGTACTATTGCGTGTTGTTCAACTGCTTTTCTTATGTTTTCAGCCACCTGTATAGCACCTTCAAGTTCGGTTTGAGGCAGAAGTAACACAAATTCTTCTCCACCAAATCGAGCAGCAAGATCGGATGATCGCAGTTTTATGCCACTTAATATTTTGGCGACTAAGCATAGGGTTTCATCCCCCGCTTGATGCCCGTAATTGTCGTTATAGGATTTAAAGTTATCAATATCAATCATAATCACGGCCAGGTGAGTTTTGTATCTTAAAGCACGTTTCCACTCACTGCTCATCTCTTCATTAAACTTTCGGCGGTTGGCTATGTCGGTGAGAGCATCAGTATAGGTCAACTTAAGTAGATCTTTCTCTGCAGATTTTCTCACCTTCATCTCTTGCGCAAGTCGGCGATTAATGAGTGTTGCCTCCTCAGCCATGAGCCGTGAGCGCTCTGAGTGAATGCGTAATCGCCTCATGATAAATCCGATACCAATTAATGAACCTAACAAGATTCCAGTAAGTAGATAAAAGGTCTGTAACAACATACCATTAGCTAGAACAATATTGGATTCAATAGGGGTGATGATTTCTAAAACCCCCCTTATATCGCCAGCTTTCCAGTCAACTTTAGGGCTGTTAGTCTGATTATTATGGCACTCAATACAGCTTTCTCTCATTATATCTGCGATAGCATAACGTAATGAAGTGATACCATCGATTTCTTCAATACGATAATAGGGCTGTGTAGGGTTTTTAGTGAGTGCTTGCCATGCAGAACGAGCAAAGTCATCTTGAAGACCGCCAGTATGTTCACGCCAAGGAAATGGGTAGGCACTGTACAATTTGGTTTTAAGTCCTCCTTCATTGTTCGCTAACTGCTCGCCTAACAACATACCCAAGGTGGCAGGAAGAGGAATTGTTTGATTATTCTGCTTGTAGTTATGATCAACCTTTAAACCATTTTTAAGTGCGGTGCTGACTACTTCAGAGGCATAAATCGCGCGCAACTCCGTCAGTGTTTCTGCATACAGTTTGGCGTTTTGCAGTGCCATTGATTGAATTTGAACTTCAGAGAGTTTCTCTAAATGGAGTAATATAACGCCAGTACCGACACTGAAAAGCAGTGTGAGCATAATCGTAGGGTGATCGATGACTAAACGAAGAAAACGTTGTACAAGTTTTAGTGGATATGGCAATGCAAAAATACTCCGGAAACAGTAATAGCGCTTATAGTATTGATTGTACATCAATTACCAAATTTTCAATGTTTATCAGGTATTTTCGTGATCTACCCTTCGCGAAGATAGAGTGAAGTCAATATACGTTGAGTCATAATATAAAGAAAAGAGTGGTTTAAGTAGGACTGGCGTTCCAAATTAGCGGTTTTTTCACTTAAAACGCTCAAAGTAACAGGCATCGTCATGAGACGACACCTGAATATGGTCGCAATGAATAAATCCGCTTTTAGTTTATTTCGTGCTTCTTTGTTGTGCTTTTCGTTCACGTTTTTGCAGCTTACGAGCTTCAATCAATTTTGCCGCATCACCACCAACGTGTTGTTCACCTCGATTTTCAGCAAGTTGAATCTGTTTTTCTCTTTCTCGAAAGCGTTCTTTTTGCTCTAAAGTGTGGTTATCAAAACAGCGGTGACAACTGACTCCTTTTTCAAATTTGGAGTCTAAGATATCTTGTTTGGTAATAGGCAACCGACATGCGTTACACATGCTGTATTGCCCTTTCTCTAACTGATGATCAACGGCAACTCGACCATCAAAGACATAACATTCACCTTGCCAGAGGCTCTCTTCTTTTGGTACGTCTTCAAGATATTTAAGAATGCCACCTTCTAAATGATAAACCTCATCAAAACCTTGTTCTTTTAAGTAGGCGGTTGATTTTTCGCAACGAATACCGCCAGTGCAGAACATGGCGACTTTTTTATGCTTTTCAGGGTCAAGATTGTTTTTAACGTACTCTGGAAACTCTCGAAATGTGTCCGTTTCTGGGTTCACAGCATGCGCAAATGTGCCTATTTCGATCTCGTAATCATTGCGGGTATCAACAACGATCACTTCTGGATCTGAGATTAACGCATTCCAGTCTTTGGGTTTGACATAAGAACCCACCACGTGCAAAGGGTCAATCCCTTCGATACCCATAGTTACTATCTCTTTTTTTAGTTTTACTTTGGTTCGGTTAAAGGGCTGTACATCATCAAATGACTCTTTGTATACAACATCTTTTAAGCGAGTGTCTTGTTTGAACCAATTTAGCAGCGCATCAATACCTTCACGAGTTGAGGCAACGGTACCGTTGATACCTTCATTAGCGAGTAACAGAGTGCCACGAATGGCGTGGTCAGCCATGAACTGCTGCAGAGGGTGTTGTAGCTCTGTAAAGTTATCTAGTGCGACAAATTTGTAGAGTGCACAAACGACATATTTAGACATGATTTTCCTTTTGCGAACTGGAACGTAAATCCAGAGCAATAGATGAATGAGCGCGGATTATAGCGGATGTGTTAATCGACAAATACAGACAGATAGTAGGGATATTGCTCGGTGATCACTCCTCTTTGTTTATAGCCCGTTGCGCGTATTTAAACGATGCATATGCAATCATGATCAGCAGGAAAGGAATAAACGCAGCGGTGTACTCAATCCAGTCTCCTTGCGGAAAAGCTTTACTTAATATTAGGTGACCAAAAATCGATAAAAAGGCACACAACAGTATTACAGGGATCAGTTTCAATTCCGCTTTCATTTTTAGCTTTCCTATTTAATGATATTCAAAAATCGACTTTCAGAGTGAGTCGTCGTGTGATTATTATCTTGCATGTTGAACATGATTTCAGAGACGGGTTTCATCGCCACATTAAAGTGTATTCCAAGGCTGATCGGCACACTCAATACTTCCCCCGGTTGAACGTCAACAGTTAGGGGTCCATACCAGCGGTTGTCTGGCAAACCTGTGACTGACAGTAGATAGGTTTGTGGCTGTTGAGTTTTATTGAATACTTTTAATGTGTAAGTATTCTCAATTAGTCCTTGGTTATTAATTTTAAACAGCTGAGTTCGGTCACGCAACACATCCAATCTCATCGGAGAAATGGTCATTATTTGTAATATAAATAACCCGACCATTAATAGCAATACGGCGGCATAACCGATAAGTTTTGGCCTGAAGATCGTATTTTTATTTCCCTGTTGCTGATGTTCTGTGGTGTATTTGATTAAGCCTTTCGGGTAGCCCATTTTCTCCATGGTATTATCACAAGCATCAATGCATGCGCCGCAATTGATGCATTCATACTGAAGCCCATCGCGGATATCAATGCCAGTCGGACAAACTTCTACACAGAGATTGCAATCGATGCAGTCACCTAGTTTTAATTCTGTAAGGTTGGCTTTTTTTGAGCGAGGGCCGCGTTTATCACCACGGGCTGTATCATAGCCGACGATGTAGGTGTCTTTATCGAACATTGCTGATTGGAAACGGGCATAAGGGCACATATGAATGCAGACAATAGAGCGCATCCACCCAGCATTAATGTAGGTACAAAATGCGAAGAACAGCATCCAAAATCCAGACCAGAAAGAGGCTTGTGCAGTAACAAAGTCAATGAGGAGATCTTTAATTGGGAAAAAGTAGCCAGTAAAGGTCAATCCGGTAACTAAAGATATCAATCCCCATGCTAAATGTTTGGCTGTTTTTCGAATAGCCAAAGACGTGGTTAATGGCAGCTTATCTTGCTTTCGTCGTTTATTGGCAGCACCTTCTAATTTTTCTTCAAACCAGATGAACATAAAGGTCCATACGGTTTGTGGGCAGAGATAGCCACACCATACTCTGCCAAGAAAAGTGGTAATGAAGAATAGACCAAATGCCGCAATAATAAACAGCACTGCCAGCAACGTGAAATCTTGTGGGAACAGTGTAGTGCCAAAGAAGTAAAATTTCTGATTCCAAAAGTCCAACAGTATTGCTTGATGATTGTCGTATGAAATCCACGGTGTTAAACCAAATAATAACAGCAACAACCAAGCGCCATTACGTCTAAGTGCTTGGAACTTCCCCTGGCTTTTTCGAACGTATATTCCATTGTTAGGATTAAAACGGTCACTGTTGTTGTTATGAGTTTTTGGATTAAATTGACTGGGTGTGACCTCTTTAATCTCTATGCGATTACCACTCATTTCTGCCCTTGATTTCCATACTAAATATCAATGGATATATTGGAGCATAGGGAGTTAACAAAGCGGTAGAACAGTTACATTGAAAAAGAGTAGAACAGTTGAATAAACATGAAAAAATGCCGAACAGTTTTGTGTTTATACCTATTTAGAGGTGCTTTTAATTAATAATGCAAGCTGCTTAATCGCTTTCTCAGTCTCATTTGTCCAAGGAAAAGAGAAGTTCAAACGAATGTGTTGATTGAAGCACTCTTGGGTAGTAAACAACATACCTGGCGCAATGCCTATGCTCTTTTGCAGAGCCTGTTTATAGAGTTGTTCGCTGTTGATTTTCTTAGGCAACTCAAGCCACAAAAAGTAGCCACCATCAGGTTGGGTGATGCGGGTATCATTCGGGAAGTAACGGATAATTGCTTGCAACATCTGATTTTTTCTCTGCTCCAGTATACGGCGAAGCTTTCTTAGATGGGTATCAAAACCACCTTGCTGTAGGTAGTTGGTTAACCCCAATTGTGTTGGTACGCTGGCTGAGAGCGTCGACATTAACTGCAAGCGTTGGATTTTTTCGGCGTACGGCCCAGCAACAACCCAGCCAACACGGTATCCGGGAGATAAGCATTTTGAAAACGATGAACAGTGCAGAATATTGCCACTTTTATCATGATATTTTGCAGGTAACGGTTTGTTTTTTGTGAAGTAGAGCTCGGCGTAAACGTCATCTTCAATCAGAGGAATATGGTGATCTTCGAGTAGTTCGGCAAGGGCTCTTTTTCTCTCGTCACTCATGACAAAACCAAGTGGATTTTGAAAATTGGTCATAAACCAGCATGCTTTAATAGGCTGGTGCTCACATGCCGCTTTTAATACTTCTAAATCCACGCCATCTTTGGGATGCGTTGGTATCTCAATTGCTTTTAGTTTTAAGCGTTCAATGGCTTGCAGTGCACCATAAAAAGTCGGGGATTCAATAGCAACCAGATCGCCAGGTTGAGTGACCGCTTGCAAGCAAAGATTGAGTGATTCAAGGGCACCGGAAGTGATTACAATATCATCGGGGCTGACATTCATCCCATCTAATGCGTAGCGCTGCGCAATACAACGTCTGAGTGCTTCACTTCCAGGAGGCAAGTTTGAAACGGCTCCTGAGGCCGGCATTCTACGCATACTACTGGCTAATGAACGCGCCAGTGCCTGTTGAGGAAACAGCTTGGGGTCAGGGAACGCAGAACTAAAAGGCACTATATTGGGATTCTTAGTTTTTTGCAGTAGGTCAAACAGAACATTGTTGATATCAACCGCATCCGATTTCATTAACTGTTGCGATGGAGCACTGGGTTCTTGAACAATATTGAGCTGAGGAGCAACGTAATAACCCGATTGAGGCTTAGAGACAATTAACCCCTGGCTTTCGAGCAGTTGATATCCTTGCAGTACTGTTGCTAAGCTAAATCCTGAAGTGGCGCAACTGGCGCGAATTGACGGTAACTTGTCACCAGAATGCCAAACTCTGTTTTTTATCTGCAATTTCAAATCGTGGGCTAGTTGCTCGTAACGTCTCATTGGCACTCAACTGTTCTAGGTATTATTAAAAAATAATATACTGTAATGAGTGAGGAATAAACGGCTAATTGACTTATTTAATGGTTAGTACTCGATTTTGGTTTGATGGTACTCTCACGTTGACCCTATTTTATTTAGTCATACGGAGATGATGATGTCAGAGTTTAAAAATGTAACGGTAGTCAAACAAGCGAGTGTCTATTTCGAAGGCAAGGTGACGAGTAGAACTATCAATTTTGCGGATGGAAGCCATAAAACACTGGGTATTATGCAAGCGGGAAGTTACGAGTTTGGTACCGTTCAAAAAGAGATCATGGAAATACTATCTGGCGAGCTTAATGTGCTGCTCCCTCAAGCAACTGAGTGGGTCAATATCAAAGGTGGTGAGCAGTTTGAAGTACCCGCTAATGCTAAGTTTAAGGTGGAAGTTATCACTCTCACTGATTACTGCTGTTCGTATATCGTTTAAATATTGAACTTAGCCATTGTTGGGTTATTTTCAATTAAGATTTTGTGGTGGATTCATGATACTCACTCGGTTTTAGTACCATTACATCACCAAAAGGGTGAGTCGGCGCTCTTCAGAGTATAGAGCGCCGTATTGGTTATTTTCTGCGTTTTAAATGAACCCCTGCTAAGAGCAGTAAACCAAAGATTCCCAAAGAACCACCACCGCTGGAGTTACTGCTATTTGATGATGTGTACTCATCAAATGGGTTGTAGGAGTGTGAGTAAACATTTGCTTGATTCAATGTTGGAACCGAAATGCCAGTAGTCGTGCTAATCCATGTTAAGTAGTTACTTACTTCAGTGTAAACACTAGGGATACTAGTAAGACCGCAACCACCGGCTAGCCCATAGCTGACTAGTCCAATGAGTCGAACCCCACCATCACTATCGCCTGAGTAATTAGGGTCTTGCCAAACGAGTGGGCCTCCACTATCACCACCACAGCTAGATGTAGAGCTACTAGGATTAGTTTTTATGGCGCAAATTGAGGTAGAAGCATTAACTGATGTTGCTCCCCAAAGTGCATCACAATTTCCGTCAGGGACTCCGACGAGTATAGCTTGTTTGAGGTTGTTAGATTGCATATTGACTGTTGAATGTGTGCTTCCCCAACCGGATACAATTACGCTTGCAGCATTATCTTGATTATAGGTAGAAAACTCGTTAACCCATACATTTGAAAAGGCACCATCTAGCCGAGTTTGACCAGCTGGTTCTATTAGTGAAATTGGAGTGCTTTGGATTATATCAGCAGAAATTTCCAATAGAGCAATATCATGCTCAACTGTAGAGTGGTTGTAAGATGGATTTTTATATACATTGGTAACACTGTATTCAGTACTTGATGGTAAAAATGAATTACCAGCATAAACCTTTATTTCAGATTTCGAGTAGGTACTATGATCCACTTTATCTACACAGTGTGCAGCAGTTAAAACCCACTTTTTATTAATAACCACACCGCCGCAAACATACGGACCGCTATCCAAACCGTTGATATCGGTTTCTAATCGAACCTGCCATGGAATGTAACTTGAACTATAACTTCCCTCAACGATGTAAGGACTTATTTCTAGACTCTCTGAGTTTGATGCTGCTGAAAAGAGTGTAATTAAAGAAAAATAAAACCAAATAAGATACTTCATACTACAACCTATTAAATTTTTTAATAAAAATAGAAACTTAAGGTATCTGTTTCGGAAATGAATCATATGCTCATCCTCTGCGAAATCAATGATTGATTTCAAGTAGTGTCATATTTGTGAGTTGAGTTTTTTAACAATAACGAGCGCACTAGACGACTGGTCTATTTTGTATTATATTAGCGCCATGAAAATAGAAACCAAAGATACAAGGCAGCACATTTTAGACACGGGTTATCAGTTGATCGCCGGGCAGGGCTTCTCGAATGTGGGTTTGTCACAAATTTTAAAGCATGCGGATGTGCCTAAAGGATCGTTTTACCACTATTTCAAATCAAAAGAGCAGTTTGGTGAAGCGTTGATTAATGATTATTTTGATGATTATCAACTCAGAATAGATGAACGATTTAACAGCAATGATGGCAGTGCTTATGATCGATTAATGGGTTACTGGCAGTGCTGGATTGATGTGCACTCAGAGAGCAGTGCTTTGCAAAAGTGTTTGGTTGTGAAGTTAAGTGCCGAAGTTTCCGATTTGTCTGAGCCGATGCGCTTAGCACTGCTTAACGGTGCCACTCAAATTATCGGTGCGATCAGCCGTTGCATTGATGATGGTGTCAAAGAGGGTTCAATAAGCGTTAAAAATGCGGATGAAACGGCAGAGCTGCTTTACAATCTTTGGGTTGGTGCGAGCTTGATGAGCAAGTTGAGAAAAAACAGCGATGGGTTAGACAGAGTCATGTTGTTCACCCGGTCGCTGCTTAAAAACGAAATAATAGACTAAAGAACAATACCCCACCGTTTGCTGGTGGGGATTTTTTATACTCACACTAGACGACTGGTCTATTTTGGGCTAAAACAGATGAGAAACCATAATGACTAAATCACTGAATATGAATCACCAAATATTACTTGCGTCACGCCCAGTAGGAGCACCGATTGCTGACAACTTTCGATTGAATACCATAGAGAAACCTGTTCCAGCTGATGGAGAGGTGTTACTGCGTAGCATCTATCTCTCCCTAGACCCTTACATGCGCGGCCGAATGAGTGATGCAAAATCCTACGCTGATCCCGTGGCTATTGATGATGTCATGGTGGGTGCGACCGTTTGTCAGGTTGAAGTATCCAACAATCCTAACTTTAGCGTTGGCGACTGGGTTCTGGCTTATACCGGTTGGCAGGATTACGCCGTCTCAGATGGCGAAGGCTTAATGCCATTGGGTGATAAACCACAAAACCCCTCTTACGCACTTGGCATAATGGGCATGCCGGGTTTTACCGCTTACATGGGTCTGCTTGATATTGGTCAACCTAAAGAGGGTGAGACTATCGTTGTCGCTGCAGCAACCGGACCCGTTGGCGCTACCGTAGGTCAAATTGGCAAGTTAAAAGGTTGTCGTGTGGTCGGTGTCGCTGGTGGACAAGAGAAGTGCGATTACGCGAAAAATGTACTCGGGTTTGATGAGTGTATCGATCATAAATCGGACGATTTTGCGCAGCAGTTAGCGAATGCGTGTACCGACGGCATTGATGTCTACTTTGAAAACGTTGGCGGAAAAGTGTTTGATGGCGTTTTACCACTTCTTAATACTGGCGCTCGCATTCCAGTATGTGGGCTGATATCTCAATACAACGCAACTTCTCTACCTGAAGGGCCGGATCGTTTATCAATGCTAATGGGAACCTTGCTGGTAAAACGTATTAAGGTACAAGGTTTTATCATTTTTGATGATTATGGACACCGCTACAACGAATTTGCTCAAGATATGACTCAGTGGTTAAGTGAGGGGAAAATTCAATATCGCGAGCACCTAGTTGAAAAGTTAGAAAATGCACCAGACGCTTTTATCGGGCTGCTTGAGGGCAAAAATTTTGGAAAACTAGTGATTCGTGTCAACAGCGAATTATAAACGTAGGGATTAATATGATTAAGTTACATCATCTGAATAAGTCACGTTCAAAACGCATAATCTGGCTACTTGAAGAGCTAGGTATTGATTACGAAATTATTGGTTACCAAAGAGACAGCGAGACGTTTTTGGCTCCACCTGAACTCAAAGCGATACATCCGCTGGGCAAATCACCCGTGTTAGAAGATGACGGGATGGTGATTGCTGAATCCGGAGCGATCACTGAATACCTGATCAATAAGTTCGCCGAGGAAAAACTGGCACCTCCAAGGGGAACAAAAGCGTATGTTGAATACTCTCAGTGGATGCACTTTGCCGAAAGTTCTGCCATCTTGCCACTACTAATGAAAATGTATTTGCAAAAAGATGGTTGTGATACCAATTTTTTAGCTGGGTATGTGGATAATGAAATCGGCAAAGTGATCAGCTATTTCAATCAATCACTACAAGGTAAAACTTATCTTGTCGGTGAGCAACTCAGTGGTGCGGATATCATGATGTCATTCATTGCTGAAATACTTAAAAACAACGGTAGCTTGAGTCAATTTGAGCACATCGAACGTTACGAACAGCAGCTAAGCACTCATGCTGCATTTAAAAAAGCAGATCAATTAGAAGCTGCATATTAATTACTGGAGTACACCATGAACAACTTTACATTCCACAACACCACACGCATTCATTTTGGTGAAGATCAGATTAAAGAGATTGCCAACGACATTCCAAAAGATAAAAAAGTGTTAGTGACTTACGGTGGCGGCTCAATAAAAAGCAATGGCGTTTATGACCAAGTGGTTAGCGCACTAAACGATCATAATTGGGCTGAGTTTTCAGGCATTGAGCCAAACCCACAATACGACACGTTGATGAAAGCGGTTGAGATGATTAAAGCAGAAGGTTTTGATTATCTATTGGCTGTCGGCGGTGGTTCGGTGGTTGATGGTACTAAATTCATTGCCGCAGCGGCCTGTTTTGAAGGCAGTGATCCGTGGGATATCTTGACCAAACAAACGCCTATCAGTTCTGCAATACCATTAGGTTGCGTGTTGACACTGCCTGCTACAGGTTCTGAAAGTAATGGCGGAGCGGTGATCACTCGCATCAACGACAAGCTGGCATTTGGCTCGTCACTGGTGCGTCCTGAATTTGCGGTCCTGGATCCTAAGACAACATTAAGTTTATCTCCACGTCAAAGCTCAAACGGCGTTGTGGATGCGTTTGTGCATGTGATGGAGCAGTACTTAACCTACCCAGTTAATGGTAAAGTTCAAGACCGTTTTGCTGAAGGTTTGCTACTTAACCTTATCGAAGAGGGACCAAAAGTTCTAGCAACGCCTGATGATTTAGAAGTCCGAGCTAATATCATGTGGACGGCAACACAGGCACTGAATGGTTTAATCGGAGTTGGTGTTCCTCAAGATTGGGCAACGCACATGATTGGTCATGAGCTAACGGGTAATTTCGGTGTTGATCATGCTCGCAGCTTGAGTATTGTCCTTCCTGCCGTAATGCAAAAGCACCGCAGTGAGAAAGAGGCCAAGCTGCTGCAATATGGTGAGCGTATATTTGGTATTACTGAAGGGTCTACTGAGCAGCGTATTGATGCGGCTATTGCCAAAACGATAGCATTTTTTAAATCGATGGATGTGCCGACAACCTTAACGGATGCAGGGCTTGATCAAGCGTCAATTGAAACGCTACTGACGAGTCTTGAAGCCCATGGTATGACTAAGTTAGGTGAGCATGGACAAATTGGAATCGCACAATCAAGAGCGATTTTAGAAGCCGCGTTATAATCTGATTACGAAGCAATCAAAGCCTTTTTGATATTATTCAAAAAGGCTTTTTTTGTCTCAAGTTAACGAGAGGCTTTATTGCTGATCGGCGCATGATCCATCAAGTATTTTATTAAATGTGAAAGAGCAGGTGGCTGATGTACGCGTTGCTTGTAAATCAGATACGCGTGGCGCTCATGGGTAATAAATTCCGGCAAAACCTGCACTACATCATCAGCAAGCGATTTTTGATGATGTTTAGGCACTAACCCAATTCCCACTCCATCATTTATCGCCTCAATCAGCATATTCAAATCGTTAACCACCATCTTTGGTGTTGGCTGGAAGTCATAGGTCTTAGCTGCATTACCACTGTGAACAAAATGGTACTGACGTTTTGCACGCACTGCTAGCCAATTTAGTGGATAGAGCTGCTCTAAGGTAGTGGGCATACCAAATTGTTCTATATAGCTCTTGGAAGCAAACAGAGCATCTTGAGAAGAGAGAAAAGGTCGAGCTATCAGATCACTACTCTCTCCTAAGTCGAATCCTATCGATAAATCTCTATCTGTAGTAGGCAAGCGGTCTTCAAAGTTCAGTTTGATATCGATAGTGACTTTGGGGTGTTCAAGCAGATAGCAGGCAATAAGCTTACCAATGAAAGATTTGTATAATGTATGAGGCAAAGAGAGTCGGACATTACCTTGTACTTCATCTTTGGCGGCCAATACCTGTTCCAGCTCAATTTCTGTATTAATTAATTCATTATTGATGCGCGAAAAGAGATCCAAACCGTTTTCCGTCGGGGTCAGCTCACGACCTTTTCGCTCAAGCAACCGAATGCCCAGTCTTTGCTCTAACCCATTCAGTCGTCTCGACATGGTAGAAACAGGCAGCTTCATGATGTCTGAAGCACGCAGCAGTGAGCCCGCATCTACCACTCGACAAAACAGATAGAGATCGTCTATATTTCCAAATATGGAATTGTTCATTCAGTAATTGCCTATATTTTTTATATATGAGAAATAATAAACTTACACATATTGAAAAGCAATTAGGAAATGATTAATGAATAGAAAACAATTTTGGATCAGTACACTGTTAGGATCCGCAGTAATGTCTTTTTGTATGTCAGGGCTGATATCAGCTATTATTGGTGGGGTGGAACACTTTTCTCTTAATAATTGGATGAACAGTTATATTATTGCATGGCCAATTGCACTGACGGTGAGTGCCACTATTCTGCCTCAAATTAGAAAGTTCTCATTTTGGCTTGCGGCAATAGGAAGTGCGAAATAGAGCGAAAAAGTCGCTCTATATAAAAGTGTCTTACCCTTCCATCCAATCCATGTTTGGAAGTTCATCAAGATGAGCTGAGTAGCGTTTTAAATCAAATTCAGCACCATTTTTCATCACATCAAACACTTCAATCGCTAATGCACATGCCATGCCTTGCAGCGCTTCTTCGCGCGGCGTACCAGTCATCACTAAGCGCATCAGTGTCTCTTTTACTTTTTTTGGTTCACCATCGGCTATCTGATTTTCAACCGTTTCAATCAGTGTCTCTTCGGTCATATAGTCATCTTGTGGTTCGGTCATTTTTTTATCTCATTAAACATTTTGCGTCACTATGCCACAGCCAGTTATCTTTCACACATTTTTTCAGTTATCGTTCACCATTGGCTTGATCAGTAAAGAGGCTGGCAGTGAAAAAACCAACAGATATCCAGTATATCTTACTCGCTGATGATGCGGATGTAGTTAAAGTAGTGAGCCGCTGGTATTACGATGAGTGGGCTGCAAAGATCCCAGGAATCAGCATTAACACCATTAAAAAGAACCTTTCTCAATATACTAATCGTGATTGCGCACCATTATTAGTCGTGGCTGATGATGACGGTGAGTTTGTTGCTGCTGCTGAGCTTAAGGTTCATGAAATGTCGATCTATCCAGACAAAGAATTTTGGATCGGAGGGGTATACGTTACCGAGTCACACCGAGGAGAAGGACTAGCCACTCGTATGGTGAAAGAGGTGATCCGTCGTGCTAAAGATATCGGTATTGAGACACTGCACTTACAGTCACAACAATTGGATGGGGGTATTTACACCAAGGTGGGATTCAAACCGATTGAGCAGGTGGTTTATGCTGGCCATCATGTTGTCGTTATGGAGTATAAATTAACGTAAAAATAGAGATTTTATTTGAATACTTATGCAATTTAATTGAGTATCGAAATAAGCTGATAGTGCTTGACCACTAACAGTGTAAGAGATCTCTCACATGAGTGGTAAGAGATAACTCTGTTTGAAAATAATATTCCTTACTGATTTTTATTAACATGTTGTTTATTAAGTGTTTTTATTTGTACTATGTTTTATATCAATAAATGGCAATTAAAAATGTGATCTTTGTTCATTGCTGATTTATGACAATCGAGTAATCTAGTTGGTGTCGGAAGGATACTGACTAGGAATAGGAACCTAAACCAAGGATTTGGTAAGTCTTAGGATGAGACTGCGGTAGTTCAGGATGAGTTATCGACACGGATAGAAAATGGACTCCTCTAGGATAGAGGCAAGGAAAGCACTTCAGGATGAAGTAAAGGACACCACTCAAGGAATAAGTGAGAGAGTTAATACCGGATGTATTAATGGGTCATGGATTAGGCCAAGGACACCGCTAGGAAAGCGATGTAAAGGAATAAGCTTAGGATAAGCATGCTATCAAGGATTTGATGCAGGGAGCACTTTAGTAGCTGGATTGCTGCAAGTAAGACTTTAGGCCCGTTATGTGAAAGCATATCGGGCCTTCTCTTTGGTCAATAATAATCAATAACATTTCTAATATCCCACACCCGCTGGTTAATCAAACAATTAAATCTCGTGTTTTCAGTCATTTGGTATAATATCGAATGATATTGATAAAATTCGTAATGTTGTTGTCGAAAAAGCTCAACAGTTCTGGAGTATCAAATGAAAAAGTGCCTTTCTCTAATTGCCCTTATATTACTGGTTAGTATCAACGTATATGCTGCGAGTAACGAAACTACAACAACAAAGCATGACGTGGAACAAATTGAGAGCGAAAAAAAAGTGCTGATCAGTGATGATGGAAAACTCATCTTTGGCGAAGAAGAGTGGGTATATTTTTCACAAGTAGATGCTTCTTTTAAAGCTAGGGTTGATACCGGGGCGACCACATCATCGGTAAGCGCCATTGATATTGAAGCTTATAAAAAGGGTGGCAAAAGCTGGGTGAGATTCAAGTTGCCCAATGCCGATAATGCAGTAAATGATTTTAATCTTCCTGTTAAACGTTGGGTTAAGATTCGTCAATCGTCATCGGACACATTACACCGCCGAGCAGTGGTTGAACTTGATATTCAAATTGGCAATCATAAAAGCATCACCGAATTCACCTTAACGGATAGAGAGCATTTAACCTTTAGTGTATTGCTGGGTCGAAAGTATTTCAGTAATGTGGCGATAGTAGATGTGGCAAAACGTTATGTACAACCAAGATTTAAAAAGTAAGCTTGATTGAAATCGGGCAGTGATCTGAGAGTCGATACTGTTCGAGGTCGCTGCTGCTAAAAAGCCTCTGTTTGAATGAATCATTGTCCATCTGTTTGACTAAGCTCTGACTGATTAAAATATGATCGATGTGAGTTTTATACTGTTTAACATACCAACGTTTACTCTTTTCCTTGATATGAGCAGAACGACACTGACTAACGTGTCCAATGCCTGTTTTCACCATAGTGTTGTTTATTCTCCGCCAAAACCAATCATTTTCATTAATTAAGTGGCGGTTAAAGTCACCAAGCACAATAAAATGGCTCTGTTCTTCTTCACGTTCAGCCACCCATTGGTTGATAACAGAGGCTTGTTGAGAAAGACGCTTGCAGCTTACCCCCCTGATGGTCTTCTTAGAGTGACAACCGCTCTTTAAATGAACAATTAACACCCTCACGGATGGCTGTTCTGGTATTAACAGAGTGACATCCACTCCGTATCGCAAATTATTATTAGCCGTTACATCTAAAGCAAACAGATCTGGATGACGCCGATAGTCAATCTTCTTTTTAATGGCAAAACCGACGTACTGTCTCCAGTCGGTATCAACATTCCCAATAATTGATCGTGAAGAGAGCTCGATATTATAGAGGTTAGGATCAAAGACTGATGCTGCAGAATTAAGGTCAGCAACTTCTTGAAAAGCAATGAAATCAGCATTAACAGACGTAATGATGGAATTGAGTGCAGAGTAATCGGCAGGGGTTCTTCGTGCTTCTTGCCGGGTGGATTGATTATCTAACCACTGCAGGTTCCAAGTCGCGATAGTGAGCTGCTCAGCTTGAGTGTAGGCATTTATTGAGGCGAAAAGAAACCAGCCAGTGATAAGCTGTTGGCGTAGCTTCTTGTGCATTGTTCGCCTCCTAAGTATTTACACTTGGGTTGATGCTCTAAGAATCATTCGTTCATACCACTCAAATAGATGTGGGTGGCTAGCGGTAACTTCAACATCAATTCGTGACATGAAGCTACACAGAACAAATGCGGTAATATCCGCAATGGAGAAATGTTCACCTGCGATATAAGGGTTTAAATCGAGCTGTTTATCAAGGGTCGGTAAAAACTCAATTACCCTCAGTTTAGACTCCTCGCCCCAGCTTTCAATGCATCGCTCTCTGTCTTTATAGATACCTGTAATATTACGAAAAGCCTGCAGTGCTGGCAGGTAACCTTGCAATTCAACCACGCGGTTCCACATCTCTATGTGTGCTTTGTCATATGGGGTATTACCAAACATTGAGTGTTCAGAAGGGTAGAGCTCATCAAAGTAGCGACAGATGGCAACAGACTCGCAAATAGAAGTGCCATCATCGAGTTCTAAAACAGGAATACGTCCATTAACACTGAGTGCTTTGAAATCATCTGTCAGGTTCTCTCCGTCGCGAGTATTGACATGTACCCGTTCGATTTTGATGTCTTTCTCGGCGAGAAAAATTGTTACACGCCTTGCATTTGGAGCTGGAGCAAACTCATGAATTTTCATAATTTATCCTCAATCAAAGCCATTACTTATTATTAGCACAATTTTAAATAAGTGAACAAATAGTTATCATTATTATGAGCGAGAAATATCCGTCTTTTTTGGTACTACTTAGGGGTTATACTGATGTAATGAAGAGTATTGAGCGATCACATAATTACTAACATTCTGTAACAAGATCTCAATTTATTGATGATGGTCAATTATTAAGGTGAAGAACACACATAGGCTACATCAATAAAGTGGGTTTCCGTTATAGGGCATGGAGCTATTAATGATTTTTTTCCGAGTAAAAGCAGTAATCATTCAGTTGAGTATTACCCTATTACTTCTGTGTTCATCTTTTTCTGCCACGGCTCTATTTGTTAGCCCACCCAAAGATCCCATTCCCCTGATTCACCAAATTTTCCCAGATCTCACTCAACTCTCTGAAAAGCAGGGTGAACCACTGCTATGGACAGTTTATAAAGATGAAGAGATTTTGGGTTACGCTTTTGAAACAAACGATATAGCAAAAATCCCCGCTTATTCTGGTGAACCCGTCAATATGTTAGTAGCGATTGACCCTGAGGGGGTTTATCTCGCTTCAAAGGTATTAGAGCATCATGAACCTATTATTCTTGCGGGTATTCCAGAGCAGAAACTGTGGGATTTTACCGATCAATATGAAGGGTTACTGATTAAAGACAGAATCAAAGTGGGTGGAAAAATCAGCGAAGGGTATGTCCCTATTGATGGCTTGTCCGGTGCGACAGTGACGGTGATGGTGATGAATGTCGGAATTACAAAATCGGCCACCAAAGCGGCTCAATCACTGGGAATTATCAAGAAAAAATCCAATATTATTCAACCGATATCCACCATTAGAAGTGAACTGTTCGAGCAAAAAACGTGGTTAGATTTAACGGGTGATGGTTCAATCAGAAAACTCTACTTAACCAATGAGGCTGTACAAGAGGCTTTTGTTGGAACTGACGCTGAATCGGTTGATAACGTCCCAGAGAGTGAGAACAAAGCGCGATTTACTGAACTCTATTATGCGGTTGCTGATATTCCCACCATAGGTAAAAACTTGTTTGGAGAATCTGATTATCAGTGGTTAGCTGGCGATCTTAAACCGGGCGAACATATTATTGCGGTTTTTGGTAATGGTTATTCGTTTAAAGGCTCTGGTTATGTTCGTGGCGGAATTTTTGATCGTATTCAAATCCATCAAAATGACAATGAAATCTCTTTTCGCGATCTCGATCATGAACGTGTTACCGACATTTACATTGATGGAGCACCAAAGTTTAAAGAGATGTCGGTGTTTAAAGTTCGAGCGCATCACGAGTTTGATCCCGGTGCCAGTTGGAAGATCGAGCTATTAATCAGAAGACAAACCGGACCAATTGATAGCCTTTTCACCAGTTTTACAGGTGAATATGACATGCTAGATAAGTATATTGATACCCCCGCAGCTATCATCCCACCACCCGAATTAACATTAACTGAGCAAGTGTGGCAAGAGCATCTGGTGGAAGTTGTAGTATTGATTGGGTTGATCATTGTGCTGCTGCTGATCCTGTTTTTCCAAGATATATTGGTTCGTCACCCAACCTTTATGCACTACCTACGACACTCGTTTCTTGCTGTAACAGTGGTCTTCATTGGCTGGTCATGGGGCGGACAACTTTCAGTGGTGAACGTATTTACCTTTCTACAAGCGTTGATGAAAGGTTTTTCATGGGATCTATTTTTACTTGACCCCGTTATCTTTATTTTATGGTGTGCAGCCGCAGTAACCATTTTATTATGGGGAAGAGCGGTGTATTGCGGCTGGTTGTGCCCGTTTGGCGCGCTGCAAGAGTTACTTAATCAGTTTGCCCGTTACATCAAGATCCCTCAAGTTGAGCTTCCTTGGGCTGTTCATGAACGTCTATGGGCAATTAAGTATCTTATTCTGTTGGGGCTGTTTGGTGTCTCCTTGGATTCGTTAGCTCTTGCTGAGCAATTGGCTGAAATTGAACCCTTTAAAACTACGTTTTTGCTGAAATTTGATCGTGAGTGGCCATTTATTGCGTGGGCGGTATTGTTGCTGACAGTCAATCTATTTAATCGTAAAACATTCTGTCGCTACATTTGCCCACTTGGTGCCGCGTTATCCGTGTCAAACAGCGTGCGTTTGTTTGATTGGTTAAAACGTCGTCCAGAGTGTGGTTCTCCGTGTAAAACGTGTGCGAAAGAGTGCGAAATTCAAGCGATTCAACCTGATGGTGTGATTAACATGCGTGAATGTCACTACTGCCTAGATTGCCAAATTACTTATTATAATGATGAAAAATGTCCGCCACTTAAAAAACTAGCGAGAAAGAAACGCAAGGCAAGTGAGTTGGATATTCCAGTAACAGAAATTTAAAACGCAAAGAAACTGAAGTAGCAGTTATAAAGTCTAAAAATACAATAATGGAGAATCACCATGAGTGATGACAAAACTGACTTACAACAAAATGACACATTACCTAACGCTGAACGCCGTAAATTTTTTGGTAAAACCGCAGCTATAGGTGTGGGTGTTGCCGCCGCTCCTATGACGGCAGCCATGTTTGCCACAATGGCAAAAGCACAAGCCGCAGAAATAAAAAACAGCTCGGTTGTACATCCTGGTGAGCTTGATGAGTATTACGGCTTTTGGAGTGGAGGACACTCAGGGGAAGTTCGCATCATGGGCTTACCTTCAATGCGTGAATTAATGCGTATTCCTGTCTTTAATACGGACAGCGCAACTGGTTGGGGTTTAACGGATGAGAGTAAGCGCATTAAAGGAGACAGTGCTCATATTTTAACGGGTGATTCCCACCACCCGCACATGAGTATGCAAGACGGCCGTTATGATGGTAAATACGTTTTCATTAACGACAAAGCAAACAGCCGAGTTGCTCGAATTCGTTGTGACGTAATGAAAACCGATAAAATGCTTACTGTGCCCAATGTGCAGGCCATTCACGGCATGCGTGTGCAAAAAGTGCCATACACTAAGTACATTATCTGTAACAGTGAATTTGAAATTCCAATGGACAATAACGGTAAGTCGACACTGGAAGATGTCAGTGTATACCGTTCATTGTTCAATGTGATTGATGCGGAGTCAATGACCGTGGCTTTCCAAGTGATGGTTGATGGAAACTTGGATAATACCGATGCTGATTATGATGGTAAATATTTCGCGTCGACCTGTTATAACTCTGAAATGGGAATGAACCTTAACGATATGATCACTTCCGAGCGTGATCACGTGGTGGTTTTTAATCTCGCTCGTTGTGAAGCGGCATTAAAAGCGGGTAAATTCAAAAATTATAATGGTAATGATGTACCAGTATTAGATGGGCGAAAAGGCTCTGAACTGACGCGTTACATTCCCGTTCCTAAATCACCGCATGGCTTAAACACTTCTTCTGACGGTAAATATTTTGTCGCCAACGGTAAATTATCACCAACAGTATCGATCATTGCGATTGAGAAATTGGACGCGTTATTTGACGATGAAATTAAACCACGTGATACCATTGTAGCTGAACCTGAATTAGGTTTAGGGCCTCTTCACACTGCATTTGATAATCGTGGTAATGCGTATACAACGTTGTTTCTAGATAGTCAGATTGCGAAATGGAATATTGAAGATGCCATTAAAGCGCACAATGGCGAGAAAGTGAACTACCTGCGTCAGAAGCTAGACGTGCATTATCAACCTGGTCATAACCACACGTCACAGGGTGAAACTCGTGATGCGGATGGTAAGTGGTTAGTCTCACTGTGTAAGTTTTCTAAAGATCGCTTCTTACCAGTAGGCCCACTACATCCTGAAAATGATCAGTTGATTGATATCTCCGGTGATGAGATGAAACTGGTTCATGATGGACCAGCTTTCGCAGAACCGCATGATTGTATGATCGTTCACCGCAGTAAGTTGAAGCCGAAAAAAGTGTGGACACGTGATGATCCTATCTTTGCTGAGACGGTGGCAATGGCAGAAAAAGATGGTGTTAACCTAATGGGTGAAAACAAGGTTATCCGTGATGGTAATAAAGTGCGTGTCTACATGACCTCTGTTGCGCCAACTTTTGGTATGACTGAGTTTAAAGTGAAACTGGGTAATATTGTTACTGTGGTCGTCACTAACTTAGACATGGTAGAAGATGTGACTCACGGTTTCTGTATGACCAACCATGGTGTGCAGATGGAAGTGAGCCCTCAAGCAACGGCATCGATTACTTTTGTAGCTAACAAACCAGGCGTGCAGTGGTATTACTGTAACTGGTTCTGTCATGCTCTTCATATGGAGATGCGTGGACGCATGTTAGTCGAAGCGTAATGTTTCGCTTTCATTGATAAGAGCCCCTCGTTTTTATTGTAAAGATGGAGGGGTCCTATCGTTATCAAAAGAGTACTCTGTTTGAACATATTCTCATCACCCAGTATTAAAGTATTTTCTGTCGTTATTAGCCTGTTTCATGCTGTGACCTTTGCCGCGGTTATTAACGTAAATCAAAGCGACGATCTGCAACTAAAATTAGATTCTGCAATAAATGGCGATGTTGTTCTGCTGGCTGATGGTCGCTATCAAGGTAATTTCATCATTGCAAACGGGATTACGATAGACGCCAAATTAGGCGAACGAGCTCACGTTATCCTTGATGGTAATGGGAAGGGAAACAACCTGACACTGCTCACATCAAATATCACAATTAAACATCTGCAACTCATCAATTGGGGGAATGACCTCACTGAACAAAATTCCGCCATTTATGGAGAGAAAAGTCTGAGTAATTTGGTTATTAGTGATAATCAATTTGAAGGCGATGGTTTTGGTATCTGGATTCAAAAAACCAAACAAGTCTTGATTGCTAACAATACGATCAAGGGTAATCCGAGTTTACGTTCTTCTGATCGCGGTAATGGCATTCAACTATCGAATGTACAAAATGTTGAAGTAGTAGGCAATGAAGTGAGCTATACCCGTGATGGCCTTTATATTATTGGTAGCCAAGAGAATATTTTAAGAAACAACACCATGCATCATCTTCGCTATGGGGTGCATTACATGTATTCACACAGTAATAAAGTGCTGAATAACCTTGCGTACAATACCCGAGCAGGTTATGCCTTAATGAGTTCAAAACGGTTAACCGTACAGGGGAACGAAAGTCGAGACAGCGAAGATTACGGCATGTTATTAAACTTTATTACGTCATCAAATATTAGTAACAATATCATTAAAAATGTCTGGACCAAGCCTGAAAACAAGGTGTTAGGGCGAGAAGGCAAAGGGCTTTTTGTTTATAATTCAGCCTACAATACCATCAGTTACAACACTATTGATACCACCGAAATTGGCATACACTTAACCGCAGGATCAGAAAATACCAAGGTGTATGGTAACAACTTTTTGAACAATCCGGTGCAGGTAAAATATGTCTCTAATAGAGAGCAAGAGTGGAGCCAAAACGGTGTTGGAAATTACTGGAGTAACTACTTGGGTTGGGATTTAAATAACGATGGCGCCGGAGATACTCCTTTTGAACCTAATGACGGTATTGATAAATTAGTGTGGGAATACCCTGAAGCCAAAGTACTTCTCGATAGCCCATCTATTTTGGTTCTTCGTTGGGTGCAAAAGCAGTTTCCGATACTCAAACCTGCAGGGGTAAAAGACAGTTATCCGCAGATGTCCCCCGTTACTGCCCCTTCGCTTGAGAACAATTAAAGAGAGAAAGAACATGAATGAACCCATTGTTGCACTACAACAGGTGAGCAAACAGTATCAAAGTCTCGATGCGTTAAAGAATATTGACCTTACCCTCGGAGCCGGTGAAGTATTAGGCCTCTTTGGTCACAATGGTGCGGGGAAAACCACCATGATGAAGTTGATTTTAGGGGTAACAAAAGCATCCGCTGGCTTGGTATCGGTATTTGGGGTGGATCCGCAAGATAAACAAGCGTGGCACAGCCGTAAAAAAATTGGCTATCTTCCTGAGAATGTCAGCTTTTACGACCAACTCACTGGGGTGGAAGTGTTAACCTACTTTGCTCGCTTGAAATCAGTTGATAAAAAACAAGTTCAGCAGTTATTGAGTCAAGTGGGGTTAAGCCATGCGATGAATCGCCAAGTAAAAACGTATTCGAAGGGGATGAGGCAACGCCTTGGTTTAGCTCAAGCCTTTTTGGGAGAGCCTAAATTGTTACTGCTTGATGAACCCACTGTTGGGTTAGATCCTACGGCAACCAAAGAGTTTTATACCAGCGTTGATGAGCTGAAAAGTAAAGGGGCCAGTATCATCCTTTGTTCTCATGTACTGCCTGGTGTTGAACAGCATATTGATCGTGCCAAAATTCTTTCCAAGGGAATGTCTGTCGCTGAAGGGACACTTGTTGAATTGAGAAACATGGCTCAACTGCCAGTGTCGATTCAAACTTCTGGTATTAACGGTGATCTAAAGCAGAATAAAAAATTAGTCGGTTTCATGGTGGATAGTGGTCGGTTATTAGTACCAGAATCAGAGAAGGTAAATACCATCCGAGAGTTAATGAGCTATAAGAGTATCAGTGATCTTCACATCGAACAGGCCAATTTAGAACAGATATATCAATATTTTTTACAGGAGAAAACATCATGAATCCGATCTTCGCCGTGGCGTTAAAAGAGTTTCAAGATGGTCTTCGTAATCGTTGGTTAGTCTCAATTACGGTTATTTTTGCCCTGTTCTCAATCGGCCTGAGTTATTACGGCTCCGCAGCATCCGGCCAAATAGGCACTACGCCACTGTCGACCATGATCGCCAGTCTATCGAGCTTGTCAGTATTTATCATTCCTTTGATTGCGTTGCTACTCTGTTACGACAGTTTTGTCGGCGAGCAAGAGTCCGGGACTTTATTGCTGCTGCTTACCTATCCAATTAGTCATAATCAGCTATTGCTTGGTAAGTTTTTAGGACAAGGCGGCATCATATCATTGGCGACACTGTTTGGTTTTGGCAGCGCCGCACTTCTATTGGGCGTTAACAGCAGTTTTGCCGAGGTTCTGCCTGCATTTGGTTTGTTCATTCTAACGTCAATACTACTTGGATTGAGTTTTGTTGCGCTGGCTTATGTGATCAGTGTGTCTGTTTCTGAGAAATCGAAAGCGGCAGGTATCTCTTTGATCATCTGGTTGTTTTTTGTGTTGGTATTTGATTTAGTGCTGTTGGCAGTGCTGGTGGGTATCGAAGATGGTGTTACTCAACATGGATTGGTGCAGCTGATGTTACTTAATCCTGCTGACTTGTTTCGCCTTATCAATCTCTCGGCATTAGATACTGGTGATGTAAATGGCGTGTTGGCGGTAGCGATAAACAGCAACCAATCACCACTGAGTCTGTTATTGATGATGCTGGGTTGGGTGATCGCTCCATTAGGTATTGCGATGACTATTTTTAATTGTAAAAGTGTTTAAACAAGAATTTAATCAACTCTAGAGGCAGGATCTGTTGATGAGAGCAATTTTTAGTAAAAAGATATTGAGTCGAATGGTGTTTATCCTAACTTGTGTAGGCTTTGTTGCAGGTTGCTCAGATGCAGAAAAGCAGCAACAAATGTTAAAACAAGCGGTGGCGATAGAGTCGGCAGATGAGTGTCATCTGTGTGGCATGTTGGTCGTTAATTTCCCTGGACCTAAGGGTGAAATTGCGCAGAAAAACTCAGAGAGAATCGAAAAATTCTGTTCGACACGCGATCTGTTCAGTTATGTACTACAACCGGATAACAGACGACAAATAACGCAGATATTTGTCCATGATATGAGCAAAAGCCCATGGGAAACACCCGATGACGAACACTTTGTTGATGCAAAGAAAGCGTGGTACGTAGTAGGTTCTGATAAAAAAGGGGCGATGGGTGAAACACTCGCAAGCTTTAGCCAAAAAGCCGATGCGGACGCGTTCAGTGTTGAGTTTGGTGGTAACGTAATTGGCTTTGATGAGATTACGCTAGAGACATTGTAGACCTGTTTTTATAGCGCATAGATTGCTATGTTATAACTTGATCATAAATTATTGAAAGGGAAGTTAACTATGCGCTCAATTTTTCATCTGGCTTTTAATGTTACTGATCTACAACAAGCCCGAGATTTTTATGGTGAGTTACTCGGTTCTGAAGAGGGAAGAAGCACCGATACATGGGTAGATTTTGATTTTTTTGGACACCAACTGTCGCTGCATTTGGGTAAGCCTTTTGAAAGTGCTTATACCGGTATGGTTGATAATATCGCCGTTCCTATGCCTCATTTTGGTCTGGTGCTGCCATTTGATGCTTGGCAGAAAATGGCAGATAAATTGACCACGGCAAAAGTAGAATTTGTACTCCCGCCAACACTACGTTTTAAAGACCAACCGGGAGAACAATACACTCTGTTTTTCTTCGACCCCTTTGGAAACCCAATAGAGCTAAAAAGCTATCCTGACAGTAATGAACTGTTCAACACATAGTTAATTGAATATCTCATTGTAACAGTGCTTTTTGAACTATTTATGGACAGACAATTTTTGGTGACGTGACTCTATGGATTTAGATAACATTAAAGCCGTGGTATTTGATCTTGATAATACGCTCGTTACTTCTGGGATGGATTTCCAAGCTTTGCGCCGTGTTATTGGCTGCCCACTAAACGAAGACTTGCTCACCTATTCTGATTCATTACCCGACAAGCAAGATAGAGAACAAGCGCACCAGATCATTTTAGATCATGAGATGAGTGATGCGTTAATGTCACAGCCAATGTCGGGATGTTATGAGTTGCTCGAATTTTTGCGCCAACAACGCTTTTTTACGGCGGTTGTTACTCGAAACTGTCGGCAAGCAACCGCGTTGAAATTGAGCCACAACAATATTAAATTTGAACAGGTAATAACCCGTGAAGATTTCCCTGCCAAACCTGCACCGGACTCTTTAGTGTCATTGGCCAATCAGTGGAACTTACCAACTGATAGCGTGCTTTATGTTGGTGATTATCTCTACGACCTACAAGCCGCCGCGAATGCCAATATGCCATCATGTTTGGTGACTCATGGTCACTCACCAGCCTTTAAGGATCAAGCGTCGCTGGTGGTGAGTGAGCTTGATGAATTACTGGTTTTGTTAAAGCAGTGTGATGAGTAATCAGCTGTAAATCGGTGTAATACATAATTATTACCAATGGACTGTTGTATACTGATTTTAAAATCGTATGGACGTGTTTTGATTTGGGAATGGATAAATTGAACAGTAATGAGCAGCATGTACTTGTGGTTGAAGATGATCAGCGTCTAAATCAAATGATGAGTGAGATGCTTCGCAGTGAGTCCTATCGTGTTAGCTCTGAGTTTGATGGGTTATCAGCCATCAATACAATTATTGAGGAACAACCCGATATCATTTTACTGGATATGGGTTTGCCCGGTTGTAATGGTTTAGACGTTTTACGCCGAGTTGGTCACGCTTTTTCTGGGGTAATTATCATGATCACCGCCGAAAATGATGAGATGTTAGAGGTATCAGCGCTCAATTTAGGGGTACATGATTTTTTAACCAAACCGGTGCGTCCTCATATCCTATTAGCAAAACTACGCTCTCTTTCTCGTCTGAAACAACAAGACAGTCCGCATCAAGATCATCTGCTTTGCGTGCAAGATCTTAGTATCGATACCAATGAAAGGACTCTTTTTATTGGGGATAATCCGGTTGATGTTACGACAGCAGAGTATGAAATCATCCATTTTTTGATGTCTCATCCAGGTGAGGTTTTGAGCCGAGAGATGATCATTAATGAAATCAGAAAAATTGACTACGATGGCTTAGATCGCTCGATTGACATGCGCATAAGCTCATTGAGAAAGAAACTGAATGATCATACTCCCCCTTATAAATACATTAAAACAATCCGAGCCAAAGGGTATCTGCTGCCAAGTTAATTCTTGCTAGGAAAAACTATGTTTAGCCACTTTTTTATTCGTTTTATCGTGATAATTGTTATTACGTTTTTACTCGCTTTGGTACTGCTTGATGATCTTTATATCAAAGGGGTAAAAGCCGATCAGTTAACGGATTATCAAGCGTTAAGCCAACTGGTGATAAACGATTTAAATGCACAACCAGACAATCAGCTACCACGATTGCTTTATTGGCAATCGGTGCTTAACCATTATATTGATCAGCAGGCACTGACTGAGTTGCCCCTCTCTGAAAAAGAGCGTACTGAATTAGAAGCCATAGGGCATTTTATTGATGTGACGAGCAATTGGACGGTGGATGATATCACGTTATATTTTATTAACCCTCGTTGCGACTGTGTGCTGGTGATGCAGAAAAATCCCGGCAACCATAAAATATGGGAGACGTATCTACAAGCCATCCTAGTTCTGATTTTTTTGACATTAGCTGCTCTTATTTTTGTTTATGCGGTAGGTAATAAAAAGAGAGTGAAGGATCTTACAGATGTATATCAAGCCTATGGTGACGGTGCATTTGATGTTCGCGCCGATGAAAAAACACCGATGCCTTACAAGCCGTTTGCTATTACGTTTAATACCATGGCTTTGCAGATCAAATCACTGCTACAAGAGCAAAAAAACCTGATAAATGGCGTGTCTCACGATCTAAGAACGCCGATTGCCCGTTTACGTTTTGCTCTGGATATGACTCGTAACTGTGACTCTGTTGAACAGTACCGAAAGAGAATACAAGAGATGGATCTCGATCTCGATGAGCTGGATAATCTGGTGGAAGATTGGCTGTTCTATGCTCAGCTTAATGGTCGCTCACTACCGATTGACAGCCAACCTTTTGATTTATCTAAAACGATACAGCTCTGTCTAGATAAACTGACTCCACTCTTTCCAAGCATTTCAATTTCATATGATGCACTTCCAGCTTCGATTCATGGTGACTCAAAACTGTTAACTCGAGCCATTGAAAATGTAGTGATGAATGCACTTAAGTTTGCAACAACAAAAGTGCGTATTTCACTTGTAACATTAGACTCTCAGCTTCACCTATCCATTGAAGATGACGGGAGTGGTATCGATACGGCATCTAAATCTACCGTTCTTCAACCGTTTGTTCGTTTAAATAACAGTCACAATGTGGCTGGTAGCGGCCTTGGTTTAACCATTGTAAAAAGCATCTTAGATAAACACCAAGCCAAACTGGTTATTAGTGATAGTTCACTCGGAGGAGCCTGCTTTACACTTGTTTTTTAAAAAGAGTAAACGATGCCTAAACCACTTGACCATGCATAATCATTTTCAACGATTGGGCTGTCAGCAATGCCACTGCCAAAACGGGTTAGGTTTGCCATAGTAAAGAGTGCCCAAGCGTCATTGAATTGATAGCTCAGTGACAGACCGACGCCATAATTGAACGTTGCTTCACCTTGATACGCTTTGCGATTAGCCCTAGATTCTTTGGCTTCAACCCCATAATAGTAATCGACGAGGTTGCCATTTTGTCGGTTAACATACAGGGAAGGTGAGAGGGCTATATCCCCGAACTCGAACGTGTACTCATAGCTGAGGTTGATCTCATTGCCTTGATGAACATCACTGATGTCTTGCATGATGCTCATGGATAGGTGGCCAAAGTAATCGGTAAAATAGTTGAGTTTGATACCAGCATCAATGGCATTTTCTCTTTCGTTTATGCCTTTGAGTTGGTCTGATAATGTCTCATCAATGCCTTGTAATCTCAGTGCAGCAATCCCATCAATCCAAATGTCATCGGTAATGAAAAAGTGATAACTGGCCTCTAAAGGACTGACGCTAAACTGCTCACTCTCATACTCAATAAAAGGGATAGGGTAAACTTTACCACTACTGCCGACATACTCTTGAGCCCCGATAAACGCCCCTGCACCAACAGAGAAACTCCCCTCGGCATGAAGTGAAGGAATATACGCGAGCGCTCCTAATAGAGCTATCCGTGATATTTTTTTGAACATGTTATTCATTATGGTTCCTTCTGTGTTGTTCATACTGGTTCCTTAGGTGTTATTAGCTATTCGGTTAAAAATGCGTTGATATCTCGAGATATCAACAGCAATACGGGAATGAGAAAGAGCGTGATTAAGGTGGCAAACAGTAAACCATAAGCCATGGATGCCGCTGCCGGGATTAAATATTGCGCCTGCTCTGAGGTTTCATTGAGCAGTGGATACAGTCCAATGAAAGTGGTCACTGTGGTGAGAAAAATGGCTCTGAAACGGCTGGTGGTCGCTGCAACAATCGCCTCAGTAGGTGTGCTAACTTGAGGAAGAATGTCGTTATAACGAGTGACAATCAGTAGGCTGTCATTCACTACTACACCTGAAAGGGCCAATACGGCCAAGAAGGAGTAGATACTGACGGCTAAATCTAACCAGATATGCGCTAAGAGTGCCCCGACCATGCCAAAAGGGATGGCTGACATAATAATCAAAGGTTGGGCATAACGTTTCAATGGCAGAGCGAGCAATACATAAATGATGATAAAGGCGATGATAAAGGCATTGCGTAATCCCATTTTTGATTTAGAGGTCTCTTCCAGTTCGCCAGCTTGCACAAGAGTAAATTGAGGGTATTGACTGCGAATACGGCTTTGAAAATGAGTGAGTAACTGTTGATATACCAACTCAGGGGAAGTGATATTTTTATCAATGTCTATGTCCAATAGTCGGCTCAATTTCCCGTCATATCGACTAATGCTGTTATTGACTAAATCCAGGGTGACATCCGCAACAGCCGTCAGTGGAAAGCTGTCATGTTGGCCATTAAAAATCACCATATTGTCAAAATCGCTTCTGGAGTTCCTCTTCGGTCTTGGCAGGGTTAACGTGACTTTGATCCTATGTTCACCTCGATTGAAACGGTCGACTTCAATTCCACCGTATGCCGCCGATAGCTGATTGGCCAGCATTTGCGGTGTAATGCCGTATAAATGGGCATGGGGTTTTAGTTTGAACGAGAACTGTGGCGTACTTCTGTTCTCACTGTCTTTAATATTACGTACTCCTGCTCGTCCTTTGAGCCACACCTTAGACTGAGCGACAATGTGATTGAGAATTTCAGCATCAGGATGTTGTAAAATGACATGAGTACCTGATGAGGTTCCCGCTTCCGTTATTGCGGCCTCGACACTGACGACACCAGCTAGGTGTGATAGCGGGGTGCGCCACTTCTCGGCTATCGCTTTAATGTCCACGCCTGTTCGGTGATCTTTTTTAACCAATTCGGCAAAAACGATGATGTACCCTTGTTCATATTGAATCGATAGTGCTTTTTCAATCACATCATTTTGACTGCTAACGGCATGGCGATATTGCTGGTTAATATCGACTTTGAGTTGTTCAACACGCGACATCGCTTGTTGCACTAAAACGAGTGGCGCATTATCTTCAAGTTCAACCGTTAAAACAATAAAGTTGCCCGGTACATCGGGGAAAAATGTACTGCGAATTTTTCCTTGGTAGAGTGCGCCTAACACCGCAATACTGAGTGAAAGAAAGCAGATAAACCAAGCGTAACGGTAGCGAATTACAAACTTCAATGTGGGTTGATATAGGTGGATAGCGGACCATTGTAAGAGATTTTTTGGTGAGTGGCGTAGTATTGATAAGTAGTATCGGCACTGGTGTAAGCGTGTTGTTTTTTGTTCACTGTCACCATTTGAATGGCGACTGCGCGGCTTGTGCGTTTTTAGGTAGCGTAAATGGGCAGGCAATATAAACTTGGACTCAAGTAGAGAGAACAGTAACGCGGCGATCACCACCCAGGCAAATGAAGCAAATAATCGACCGGTCTCTGAAGGAAATTGTGTCATTGGCACTAACGCTGCGACGGTGGTTAATACGCCAAAAATAGTGGGTATTGCAACTTTGTGTACACCATTAATAGTCGCTTGCAGTGGATCACCCCCTTTCTCTTTGCTGGCGTAGATACTCTCTCCAACCACGACGGCGTCATCAACCAGAATACCGAGCACGAGGATAAATCCGAAGGTGGTGATTTCGTTAATCGTATATTCAAATCCCAGAGGACCTAATACGATAAAGGTGCCAGCAATTGCCACTGGGAGTCCCATCGCTACCCAAAATGCCAAGCGAACCTGCAAAAACAGCCCCAACAACAGGAAGACCAAAATAAAGCCTTGGAAGGCACTGTTTTGTAATAGGTTCAGTCGATCTTGTACATAGGTGCTGGCGTCGAACCAAGTGATGATCTGTAAATTATCCGGCAGAGTCTGGCTTATCTGAGCCACTATTTTTTTTGTCTGTTTGGCGATCTCCAATACATCACTTTCAGCGGACATTTTGATCTCAAAAGCGATGGTGGCTTGGTTGTTAAAGTGCATTTTTGAGTCATGCTCAACAAAGCCATCATTGATGCTCGCGATGTCGGAGAGGTAAATCGCACGACCATTTTCTGGGATTTTGACCACTAATTTTTCAAAATCACGTTGCTGTCTTGCGTGTTGCTCTGAATAGATTAAAAATTGACCTTTGTCCGTTTTCAATAGGCCACTTTTACTTCTTACCGATTGCTGCCCAATAGCATCACCAATGTCTGAAAATGTCAGTTGGTACTGTTTCATTTTATCCGGTTCAATATTGATGTAGATGTGGTAGTTAGAGGCAGAGTGCGTTTCAAGTTTATGAATAGCTGGATTGGCTAATAACGACTGTTTGATCCGTTGACCAAGATTCAGCAGTGTCTCTTCGTCGGTATCACCATATAGTTGAACCATAAGCGCCGAATAAGTCTCTTCAACTCGGTGCACTTGTGGCTTTTCCGCATTCATTGGCCAATCGTAGATATTGTCTACACGGTTTTTAATATCATTAACTAATCGATCAATGTCGTAGTCGAGCTTTTTGTTGATGGTCAGACTGAGTTGGTTTTGTGAAGACATCAGCTCGATATGTTCGATACCTGCGATCCCTTCAAGCGCTTGTTCAATCTTTTGCCCCACTTCGCTATCGACTTGTTTGGCCGTCCTGCCATCATAAAAGACAGAAACCGTCACTATGCTGACTGGCAGTTTGGGAATGATCTCCTTACGCATAGCGTTGGCAGAGAGGTAACCTCCAACCAGTAATAACATCATCAGTAAATTGGCGGCGACAGCGTGCCGAGTAAACCATGAGATCATGTGAAATACCTTCTATTGTTGAGTGTGGTTCAATGGTTTAATCGGCATTCCTGATACTAATGATTGGAATGGATATAATATGGCTCGTGATGCCAAGCTCGTCGACGCTGAGAAGTAGACTTTATCGTCGATCAGTAGATAGTCATTGAGCTTGGTTCTCGACAGCCTATTCTGGTCATTTACCCACCAAACTTCGCCTTTCAAAGTCAACGCACTGGCAGGCAGGGACACTGTTTTTGCCCAGCCTTTAATCGGAAGTTGAGCGTAGAGGTGCTGACCATACCTTGGTGCATTAACTTGATTGGCAGCAACTTTTAGAAAGAGACGCCGTTGCATGTTGTTTGAGTGTTGGCTTACTCCGACTAAGGTGGCTCGCCACTGTGTTGAGCGTTCAAGGTTTGTGATGGCCACCTTACTGTTGATCTGCAGTGATTTGATACGAGTAAGGTCTTGATTGCTTAGCGGTACCACAATGGTTTTCCCTTTGGATGGCAGCAGACTGGCAATGCTGGTTCCGGCTTCAATGTATTCACCTAAATTGGCTTTGATCTCTACCACCTCACCATCAACAGGCAGTCGAATTTTGGTATTACTGAGGTTTTTCTTTGCATTGATGAGCATAACCTTGCTCAGTGCTAAATTGGATTGTGCCAGTTTTACAATCAGCCCTTTATCTGGGTTTCTGATGGTCGCTTTTTTAAGTTCAACTTCGGCGTTCAGTAGGCCTGTTTTTGCTTCTGACACCGCTAACTGATACGGAAGGGGGTCAACAGTGATTAGCCACTGCCCGTTATTGAGCAGTTGTCCCCGTTGAAACGCTTTTGAAATGGCGATGATCTGACCTGATACTTGAGCAGTGATTTCGTTCTGTTTAATGGGCTCAACAGTGCCTAATCGCTGGATGCGGGGTAGGGTGTCAACGGTTTCGAGTGCAACGACTGGTATTTCAAGCAGAGGGCTGTGTACCGGTGTTGACTCGGTTCGAGTTGATGGTGCTTCTAATGTATCTAACACCACAACCAGTAAAAACAGGCTGAATAAAAACGCCACAAATTGCCTAAACCGGAGAGATATAAAGAATCGGAACATCTGCTTAACCTACTGTAAATTTAAAAAGACTTGCGCATGCTGACTGTTAAACGAAAATTTACTGTCATCAAAAGTGGGATCTTCGTTGGTCTCTAAATTGACATTACTGATGGCAAGTCTTTCTATGGGGATGCCAAAGTAATTCACATTCAGATCGCGGTCAGAATTTTTATCGTGGTAGGCAAAGATGGCGTAGTCACCGTAGGGAAGATCAGAGAAAACACATTGAGCCCCTTGCGTGTCTGCCGGCTGGCTGCACTCTCGATACGGAGGGCTTTGTTCATCATATTGCTGTTGGTTACTGAGCAGTTTCACCTCGATGCTGCCACTATTTTCAATGGCGCCATGAATGTGGACGTTTAATAAACCCGCCATTGTTTCAGCGGCAGAAACAGGCAGAACAGCGGTCGTTACTGATAAAGTAATAGCAAAGAAGATGTCCAATAATTTCATTGAGATATGCATGTCATTATCCTTAATAGTTATTAAGGAGTTAGCATATTGGTTGCGATATCAAAAGACAGTAACGGGGTGTCAGGAGGGGCTTACAAACGCTTACAAAATATCAGTCACCAAGAGAATGTCTCTCAGTGACTGATACTAAACATATGGATTACTCAGTTAAACTTTTGTCGATCTTTATAACGACTTTTTTGACTGGTGCGGGCTGATCAACTGCTATGAGAGGTCTGTGAGGCTGTTTAGTATGGAAAATAATGAAATCACCTTCAGTCAGTATTTCGAACTTTTCATCGACAAGATCTTCACTAAAGGCGACGTCGTTTTCTGCCAATTGATCTTCTTCAATGGATAAAAACGTTTGTTCACAGTAGCCAAATTTCTCTTCACCTTTTAAGACGATTTGCACATCAATGTATTTGTGATGAATCTCAGAGCGCCTTTCGTCTAGCACTTGAGTATGTTCGTCAACAATAAAGAAAAAAGCCTTATCATCAATGAGGGGATAGGTGCCGTGTTGACTATTATTTCTCAGTAACTCTTTGACTTGTTTAATACATTCAATGATCTGGCTATGAACGCCAGTGAGTTGATCTAGTTGATTTAAATTACCTTTAAACACAGAAACCTCGACAAATTGAGACGATAATTAACCCTGATACTACTATGTATTCATTGTTATCGGTATGACCACAAACAACATATTATGAAATCTTCTAGATTAAAGCTCGAATAAAACGAATCGCTTCAGTATATTTTATCGACAAAATGATAATTTGTAGCATTTGTTTGACTTGAGGCCTATTAATAGCCATACATTGTGCGTATTATCCGCGGCTCTTATCTTGTTCGTTGTTAGGTTTGTTTGATGTTTAGCCCAGAACTATTAATTAGTTATGTTACTGCCGTTTCTATTTTAGTGATTATGCCTGGAGTAGATAGCCTACTGACGGTCACAATGACCAAAACCATTAATTGGCGAGCTGGCGTTTTAGTGGCTATTGGTAATGGGATCTCTGGCGTGACATTAACCATCATCAGTGCACTACTGATCGCTGGTTTTTTGAGTCTAAATGAAACCTTAAACACGCTAATTCAAACCTTAAGCTCACTCTATCTACTTCGAATGGGCTGGCAGATATTCCACACTGAACCGAGCGTGGAAGAGGGCGAGTGTAAGATACAGAACTCTAAAATCATCACCACCGCGTTGGTCTCGAACTTATCTAATCCAAAAGCTATTACCTTCTTTTTGTTGTTGATCCCACAGTTTGTGACGGCCACGACTTCAATCGACAAATTGCAGCAGTCGCTCACTCTGGGTTTTATATTAAATGCGATTGGTTTTATCTACCTCACCTCATTAGCGTTGTTGGCCAGCAAGTTAAAAATGTCCTTTATGAAAGGGCGACATACTAACCATGTCATCGGTATTTTATTTGCTTTTATCGCGCTGTATATGCTCTATCTGCGTTTTAGTTAAACAATCATTTACCAGCTTTCCCAATTCATAGAGTGCCTGTCCCTTTACTGCTTTAGCACCTGCTATATCGTAGGTGCTTTTTTGTTTAATATATTGAATTTCTTACAACGGAAAGACTAAATTTGCTGATCGACCACAAACACTTAGGTCGGCTATCCCAAACTAAGATATGATTCTCTATCTCTCAACTTAATCGATACCTTTATGCCTTCATTCTCTTTTTCACTAATCCCAGTTGGGGTTAGATTTATGCTTCTCTCTGCCTTTGGATTCGCGCTAATGTCTGCTTGCGTGAAATACATCAGCAATTACGGCATTCCAGTATTTGAGATTATTGCCGCAAGAGCGTTAGTTTCTCTGATCATTAGTTATGTAGATGTAAAGCGAAAAGGTATTTCGATATGGGGACAAAATAAACCACTACTTTTTGTACGTGGGGCTGTTGGCACTGCTGCACTCATGTGTGTGTATTATGCGGTAACGACACTGCCTTTGGCAGAAGCGACCATCTTACAATACGTTCATCCAATATTTACGGCTTTACTCGGCGTGCTGTTTCTCAAAGAGCGCATCCAGCAATCAACCATGATATGCATCGCT
Organism: Aliivibrio sp.; assembly: GCA_016764915.1. Taxonomy (GTDB): domain Bacteria; phylum Pseudomonadota; class Gammaproteobacteria; order Enterobacterales; family Vibrionaceae; genus Aliivibrio_A. The sequence goes on from JAESQY010000104.1 coordinate 60,271, forward strand.
TTTTGTCTAGCGGGTCTGTTTGTTATGGTTCAGCCTAATATGAGTAGCGAGACCGCGAATGAGTTGCCACTGTTTAGTATTATCATTGCGCTATGCGGCGCTTTTGGTAGCTCAATCGCCTACGTTATTGTGAGAAAACTGAGCCAAACTGAAGACAGTTCTGTCATCATTTTCTACTTTCCTTTAGTGGCTTTACCGATTTCGACTCTGCTTATCTGGAATAATTTTGTATGGCCGAGTTTATTTCTAACTTTCTTGTTGGTGTTGGTCGGTATTTTCACGCAAATTGGTCAATATGGTCTAACCAAAGCGATGCAAACCCAAGCGGCGGGTAAAGCTTCAGCTTATTCATATGTACAGATCGTTTTGTCAGCTCTGCTGGGTGTTTGGGTATTTAACGAAATGCCTTCTGTTTGGACCTATTTAGGCGGCGGATTGATTGTTACGGGTGCCCTAATCAATGTGTTTGGCAAACAGCTTTTAGCACCATTTCAGGCTAGATAAAAAGGGTATAGTGGATAAAAATGACTCATTAAGGAAAATAGCGTTATCGATTCGTGTCTTAATGCCGCTTGGCTTCGGGCTTGTTTAATATCATCATATATATATGATGATATTAAACAATTGCGGCCAGAAGCGCGATAATCGAATCTGAACGCGAAAACCAATTGGTATTGGTAATACTGTTCAATCACATAAACACATAAAGGGGGACTTAGAGTTATGGACATAGCTTGGCCCTGTAAGTTCGGATAAGCCCTGCGATGTCAAAAAACCTAAATTACATGAACATAACTTTATACGCTTGCTCAATTCCCTCAATCAACATTTGCATTCCGATGACAGCAAGAATTAGGCCCATCATTCTCGTGATTACGTTCAATGCACTAGGCCCAACCGCTTTAACAAATCGTTCGCCAAAGACAAAAAGAAAATAAGTTAATATGCACAGTAATCCAAACGAAATAATAGTAATTGAGGTTTCAAGAATACTGCCAGTAGTGGCAAAGTTCATTGCAGTGGCAATGGTACCAGGCCCCGCTAAAATAGGCATAGCTAGTGGGGAAATAGCAATCCCTAATGTGGCTTCTTTTTGAGCATCTGAATTTACTTTTTCTTTTGCTTTGTTATGTGTTGAATCCCCTTGTAGCATATGAAATCCGATCAAAAAAACCAAGATACCCCCTGTAATACGCAGCGAATAAAGTGTTATACCAAATAGGTCAAAAATAACCTTTCCAGATAGCGCAAACACTGAAACGATGATAAATGCGACGAAAACAGAACGTAAAGCAATAGATTTAACGGTTTCTCTATCATTTCCGTTAGTCAGCCCCAAGAATATAGGCGTATTTGCTATTGGATTCATAATGGCAAAAAAGCCCATAAAAACAGTAATGGTGTGAATAATAAGTTCTTTCATACAATCCTTGTTGGTGAGCAAAATGGAGTATGGCCATACCATAGAATATTTTGAATAGATATGTTACCAAATCGTTCAAATTAACTGGACTTTCATCGTGATAAACTATAAAGAGCACCTAATTAAAGTTCATTATTCTAAACAGTGGAAAAAAGTTGGTAGGGGCTCTTCAAGTTAATTGACAATTTATCAAGAAGTCACAGTATTAAAACTGTGAATGCAAATGGTGTAATGGGGTATTCTAAATTTAGGTAGGCTTAAACGTATTCACATCATTGTCACTGGTTGCGGTGAGATCACCCGCTGGATTGATCAGATGCGGTAAGATCTTTGCGATGTTTAACTCGATATCTTTATCTTCTACTGGGTTAATGACTTTATTATACCAACCCAATAAACCAAGCACTGCGTAACCTATGGCATCATCTTCGTCACGATGTTCAATGATGATTTGTAGCAGCCGTAAAATGGCTTTGTCGTTTGATTCAGCCTGCTTACGCGTTGTATGGAAGATATTGGATGCTTCAACCACTAGCCCTTCATATTCAGTTTCGATTGCGACTTTAAATGAGCCTCCATCAACGGAAATTCTCATGATGTTTTGCCTGACGATTAGTAAATTTGAAGGAAATGATAACGAACAAAGTGTCATCTGTCGTTAGATGTTGAGAAAATATCATTTAGTCACTGTTATTGGCATCATCGATGACTTTTTTTGCGCTTTCGCTGATTGATTTTGCGGCATCACGACTGGCATGTCCGATGGAGGTTGTAATATCTCTGGTGCCATGACCAATGACCCTTCCTGTCTCTTTTAGCTCTGCACACGCAGAGACTAAGAAAATACCAATCACGCAGAGCAGCGCTTGAGCTAACTTTATCTTCATTTATTAATCCATTAATGTTTCATTATTCGGGAAACAGACTCACATAAGATTATTGGGAGTAGACCTTAATCTCAAATATTTGGTTTTTTATGCTTAATTATACGTACGGCCATGATGCTTTAACCAGCCATGTTCGTGCTTATTTCGTGGGTCGAGGTGTGTCCAATGAATCACGCCACCTTTATTATTCCACTCATACTCACCATAGAACTCAACGGAATCACCTACTTTTAAATTTGGAATACGTGGAGCTAAATCAATATTGTGGGCAATTAGGATGGTTTGACGATTATCTAAGCGTAAAATAAATCGTTGATGGCGAGAGCCTTTATTGTCATCTGAAAGCACTCGAATTACGCTGCCTGAACCTTGGATCTGAAGATCACTCTGTCGATATTCATAAGCTTGCTGTAATGCATCATCATTAGACCAAGCAAAAAAAGAGAATACACTGAGAAAAACGAAAAGAGTGGTTAATATTTGTTTCATTTCTATTCCTTTAATGAGTGGTTTATGAGCTTCTCACTTTCTTTCCTCACAGTGAGATCTTGCGTTCTTTTCAAATTTCTTAAAATTGAATGTTATCGGCAACAAAATCAATAAACGTGCGTATTCGAATACTTTGATATTTTCCTGAATAGAATACCGCATAAATTGGAATATGTTCATCAAACCATTCTGATTGTAATACGGGTTCTAAAAATCCGTGTTCAACATCATGTTTGGCAGTGAAGCGAGAAACGCAGACGATGCCGAGGTGGTTTTTTGCCATCTGTTTTAGTGTTTCACCGCTGTTACTGGTTGTGCTTAATAACTTTGGATGATACTGCTCATCACTGTCCAGTTTCACAGGCCATCGATTGAGCTGTTCAAACTCTGAAAACCCTAGCTTGTGATGGTGTGTTAAATCTTGAATGGTTGCTGGCCGACCAAAACGGTTCAAATATTCGGGGGAGGCATACAGTCCTCGACATGTTGTGCCGAGCTTTCGAGCACGCATTGTTGAGTCAGGTAGTGCACCTATACGAATGGCGACGTCAACACCACTTTCCAAGAACTCGGTTCTTTTTTCATTGCTAATTAAATTGATTCGAAGTTGTGGCTGGATCTTTTTGAGTTCAGCAAGTAAAGGAGTAATGGCATGAAGAGCAAAAGGAGTGGCGGCATCCACCGTAATATCCCCAGAAACTTCCGATTTAAGACGTTGAAAGTGAGGGGATATTTTCTGGTGTTCTTCTAAAATGTTTCGAGCACTTTGCAGCAACCACCGTCCCTCATCAGTCAGTGATACTTGCCTCGTCGTACGATTGAAAAGAGTAGTGGCTAATTTATCCTCCAATGCCTTAATGGTGCGACTAACCACTGGAGGTGTTAGATCTTTCACTTCTGCCGCGATACTAAAACTGCTGGATTCAGCAACGGCTACAAATACTTCTAACTCATTAAGTTTTAAATTAGTACTGTCCATTGTGATCTTTTTTGCTATCAAAATATAATTAATGATAGCATTTTAAGCTAAATAAGATTGTGTTAATGCACCGGTTGCTTGGTATGAGTTATTGCTCTGCCAACAACACTTTTTTGAGTAATTCGGTCAGCTGCTTTTGCTCTTTCTGGTTAAGCACAGTTAACATATTGTTCATGTTGGCAACGTGTGCATTAACAGCAACATCAATGATCTCTATGCCCTTATTGGTTAAGGTCACTTTACAGCTTCTCCTGTCCTGCTCACTGGCAATTCTTTGAACAAAACCACGCTTTACTAATTGTTCAATACGGGTGCTTACTGCGCCAGAAGAGAGCATAAGAGAGTGGTATAGCTCGGTTGGGGTAACGGCTTCATTAGTTCTACGCAGAGTGGCTAATATATCGAACTCAATAATACTTAGACCATGGGCTTTAAAGATCACTTCTAATGTAGACGTCCAGATATTGCTTGTTTTACGTAACCGCGCCACAACACCCATCGTTGAACAGTCCAATTCTGGTCTCACTGCAGCCCATTGAGCTAAAAGTTTATCTACACTATCTTCGCTATTTAATGCCATCGGAATGCTCTCATAAAATACTTTTCAAAAAGATAAATTGTTAAGCTAATTATTAAGGGAACAGGCAACAATGAATCGGATTCAACAGATTAAAACCATAGGTTTGACAGCAATAGCGCCCATTGTTTGGGGCAGTACTTATATTGTGACAACGGAAGCGCTACCACCGGAAAGTCCACTGATAGCATCGACAATCCGCGCACTACCTGCTGGTATATTGCTGGTTCTCATTAGTAGAGCAAGCTTATCGGGTATGTGGTGGTTACGGATGGCAGTGCTGGGTTTTTTAAACATCGGACTCTTCTTCTACTGTCTGTTTTTTTTCGCCACATATCTTCCTGGAGGAATGGCATCAATGGTGATGTCTATCCAGCCTATTGTGGTCATGATTATGAGCTGGTACCTGCTGAATTCTCGTTTTTCTTATCGGCAGTTATATGCCAGTTTATTCGGCATTTTTGGGGTTGGATTGTTGGTGTTAAATAGCTCTGCGGAACTAAATGTAGAAGGGGTAATAATCGCCATTCTCGGAACATTGAGCATGGCCACTGGTGTGGTGCTAACTAAATGGGGTCGTCCAACGAACATGACAATGCTTGGGTTTACAGGTTGGCAATTGCTGTTTGGAGGTATTATCTTACTGCCAGTTTCACTCTGGATAGAAGGCGTTCCAGCTCAACTTACTCCAACTAACTATCTAGGTTATGGATATTTAAGTATTGTTGGCGCAATGTTGGGCTACTATTTATGGTTTCGTGGCATTGAAAAGCTCCCTCCGGTAACCGTCTCATTTCTCGGTTTTTTAAGCAGTGTCTCAGCGTGTGTACTTGGTTATTTTATTCTCAACCAAACCATGACATGGCCTCAATTTTTAGGCGCACTCTCAATTTTATTATCTATTGCGTTGGCGGCACCTCGTTTGCCAGCACAAGCTAAACAACTTCAAATATAACAAACTAAAAAGGAATTTATTATGAATATTACTATCGTTTCTGGAAGCTAAAGAGCAAATTCTCAAAGTCTAAATGTAGCAAACTATTTGCAAACACTAGCGAATCCTCATTTTGACAAGGTTGACGTACTCGATCTGCACCAACTGGCTCTTCCTATGTGGAACGAGGAGTATGGCAACACCCGCATTGTTGGTTAGTGTCTCTTCGAGTATTAACGGTGTTTACTCAATTAACCTATGCAGGATCGCAGTGAATATACCGTGAAATTGCTCGCTTCGCATGCCAGTGCACCTGTGCATCGCGATATGGTTAATACTGGCAAACCTTTTTGTTACGGAATGTAATCACAATACAGAGACGCCACTGATAAAACAGCTGGCGATTATGATCATTTTTGCTACGAACATAATATCAATCATCGCATTTAAGATAGATAAAAGCAGCGTTATTATTTCCGGCGTAAATTAACCCACAATAAAGGAAATAGAATGCGCTTAGTTAATATCCAACAAAAGTTCGGTGCTATGTATGGTGAGCTATTAAATGCTTGTGATAATCAAGCTGCGGCCGCTTATGTTGCATTGGAAATATCAAAAACCAACGGCTGCAATTACTGTATCGGTATGCATACCGAAGATCTTGCCCAGTTTACTGAAAACCAAATAGCGGCACTCGATTTGGATAAATTATCATCGATAATTGAAGGCGTGGTTAAATGCTATTTGGTTGAAAGTGAGCATTATGATGTTGCTCTGATTGAATACGCTATTTTAGTTAACTCACTGAACCGTATTGGTAAGTTATCCTAAATAGTTAGAGTTATATTTATTTGGCATCTTTAGTTTTGATAACGATAGAGTGGAGAAAAGGTGCCAGATATACAGAGAAGTTATTGTATTAATTAGGAGCGAAACCGTGGCATACAGGAGTATAAAAAAGAGGCTTTCGTTACCTTAATATAAAAAGTTAAACAGAGATGGAAAATGATTTTAGACGCGGTAATTATTAAGGTATACGTTAACCATTACCGCGCCACTGCTCGCATTCTCACGTTGTATTTCACACATACTACGAATATAAACTCAATTTAAAAATTAATATGACGTTACGACGTTATTTTGTATATTGACATGCTTATTATTAGAAGTTTTATTTTTAATAAAAAATAAAATAACGACTATTATTTCAATTTTTCATTTCATATTATCAACATGAAAAATATAACTTTTTATGCTGATTTATGAAATGGTGCGATGACTTTTTCTGTGGAAATTATTTTATTATTACTTATTCCATGGATCATATGTGTATCGTTGCTGTTCTAGTATAAAGTGATAATTTAATCTTCGGTTTTTTTTGATTTTATAATTTTGCAGTGGTTTTTTAGCAGAATATTAAATAGTGAGTCGGTTGCTATTTTTGATTTATTTTGTTGTTATTCATGTGGTTATGACTAGTTCGTGTTGGGGGCGATGTGGTGTATTTTTTTGAAATGGGTACTAGACGTATGTTAAGTGTTTTTTTAAAAGTTACAGCGTTTCTTTTCTATAATGGATAATGTAAAAATAAATCATTAAGAAATATTAGTTTTTATATGTTAGTGTATATATTCTCTCTATCGCTTAGTAAGGGCACCTTATACTTTTCCGATGCGGAATTTCGGTACTTTATACAATTGTTCTCCTAAGCCTAAATTATTAGGCCTTATAATGTTAAACTTAGCAAAAAAGTTAACAAATCCCTCTTCCCTGATAAAAACATCAAATAATACAATACCAACAGCTATTATTTATTGTGAAGGTCAATTTGGTAAAATTGATGGAAAAACAGCAAATGGTCTTGTAAGACATTCTCAAAAATATCGAATTCTTTCTGTCATCGACAGCGAAAATGCTGGATTAGATTCTGGTGAAGTACTTGGTGAAGAAAAAAACAGTATACCGATAGTTTCCGATATTATCGAGGCAATGGATCTAGCGGCAGAAACCCCGGATTACTTCATATTTGGTATCGCACCATCCAGTGGAATATTATCGGATGCAGAAAAAGCTATCATACTTGATGCTATGTCACTGAAAATGAATATAGTTAACGGTTTGCATGAGTTTTTAAGTGAAGATCCTACGTTTATTGAAGCGAGCAAAAAAAATAATGTTGAAATTTTAGATATCCGTAAGCCCAAAAACAAAGAAAACTTAACGACATTCAGTGGAAAAATACACAGTGTAAAATGCCCGCGCATTGCATTGATGGGAACTGACTGTGCTATCGGGAAACGAACTACGGCAACGATATTAGCGACAGCTCTACGAGAAAAAGGGCTTAATGTGGTCATGATTGCGACCGGACAGACTGGAATCATTCAAGGGGCGGCGTATTGCGTTGCTTTGGATGCTGTTCCTTCTCAATTTTGCGCTGGTGAATTAGAAGCCGTTATTGTAGATGCATATGAGAAAGAGCAACCGGACATAATCCTTATTGAAGGCCAAGGGGCATTGAGCCACCCAGCATTTTCTACCAGCTCATTTATACTTCGTGGTAGTTGTCCAAGTGGTGTTATTTTGCAGCATGCTCCGAAGCGTTTATATCGTATTGATTTTCCAGACATGTTGATGCCATCTGTTGCATCTGAGATCAACCTCATTGAAACATTTTCTGATACTTCAGTAGTAGGACTGACGCTTAATCATGAAGGCATGTCTGTTGATGAAATACGTTCATCCATTAATGAATATTCGGCACAATTAAATCTACCGGTGACCGACGCTTTATCTCAGCCAACTGAGCAGCTTGTGGAGATGGTTTTGTCTTCTTTCCCATATTTGGAAAGTAAAATGACGGCAACAAGTTGAGTTATCCTCGGTTAGAGATCGATTGCACTAAAATTTCTCATAACGCTAAGACACTTAATTATCAATTAGCTTTAAAAGGGATATCGATAACACCGGTAACTAAGGTTTGTTTAGGTCACCCTGTCATCGCTAAAATGTTGGTTAGCTCTGGGGCAGAAATGCTTGCTGACTCGAGAGTTGAGAATATTGTAAATATGAAAAAAGCAGGTATTAACCTGCCTATTATGCTTATTCGTTCTCCAATGTTAAGTCAGGTCTCCGATGTTGTTCAGTATTGCGATATTAGCCTCAATACTGAGCTGTCGGTGATTCAGCGTCTTTCCACTGTGGCAAGTGAATTAAACATCACTCATGGCGTCATTATTATGGTCGAGCTTGGCGATCTTCGTGAAGGTGTGATGCCAGACGATCTAATGGCGTTGATAGAAAACATTGTACAGTTGCCGAATATTGCCTTAAAAGGCATTGGAGCGAACCTTGCTTGTCGTTATGGAATCTCTCCTGATGATAATAATATGTCTAAGTTGTCAGATCTTGCTGATGAAATTGAGAATAAATTCGATGTCCATTTAGAGGTTATCTCAGGGGGAAATTCAGCATCCCTCAATTGGGCACTTAACAATATGAGTAAAACACGAGTTAATAACCTGCGGGTAGGGGAAGCGATCTTCTTAGGTTGTGATCCTCTTTATCAAGAACCCATCAAAGGATTATTCTGCGATGCTATTACGCTTATTGCTGAAGTTATTGAGTCTAAGGTGAAACCGTCTATTCCTTGGGGAGAGCGAGGAGTGAATGCGTTTGGAGAGAAGCCTGTCTTGATAGATAAAGGCGATGTGTCACAAGCGATTATTGCTATAGGTCGACAAGACATTAGCATTACTGGAATTAAGCCACCATCCGGTATCAAGGTGGTAGCATCAACCAGTGACCATTTAATTGTGGAAACTTCAGGACAGCGATTGTCTGTAGGACAAAAGGTAAAATTTAGCTTAGACTATGGTGCGCTCCTAACAGCGATGTCCTCACCTTTTATTGATAAGATTTTTTTAGAATCAAAGACACAATATGACTAGTCACGATTTTTTCATCAAACTTAATGATGCTATTTTACTTAATTACGATTCATTTAGTGCATGGGAGGGAACATTCCTTACTGAGCTTCAATATCGAGTCATGCACAAACTGCCGGTTTCAAGTAAACAAAAGCAGTTAGCAATAAAAATTTTAGATCGTATTAAGAAATGAAATTACAATTAAACTCGAGCAGACCTGGTTCGTTGCCATAATCGTCCATCTATAGCAGACAATCCCAAAGCAATTAGCAGTATTCCGATAAAGTGTATGGCCTCTAATTTTTCGCCCAAAAATAGCGAGCCAAGAACAATGGCTGAAACAGGAACCAATAGTGTGACTAACAGAACATTGGTTGCGCCTGCAAGTTCTAGTATCTTAAAGTAGAGGACATATGCAATTGCGGTAGAGATAACGGCAAGTGCTATAACTGCGGCCCATACGTTAAAACTTATTACAGCGACATCAAGTGGACCATCTATTACTAACGTGATGGGTATTAATAATAGCGTTGAGCCAGTTACTTGTCCTGCAGCCGTGAGAATAGGGTTTATACGCATTGTTTTGAATCGACGGCCATAAGCGCCGGCAAAAGCATAAGATAAAGCGGCACCAATGATGGCCAATTGAGCAAGGAAATCATTGTTACCGTTCTCGAACGCAGGCAGTCCAATCACTACCACAACGCCGATAAAACCAATCGCTACTCCCAGAAACTTTAATGGCGTTGGCCGCTCATCTGGTAGCAAAAGCCCTGCAACAACAACCGCAAAAATAGGCGTCGCAGCATTTAAAATTGAGGCAAGACCAGAATCAATTTGGCTTTGCCCCCAAACGATAAGAGCAAATGGGATAACGTTATTTAGTAAACCCATCCCTAAAAATGTGGCCCATACATGTAAGCTCTTTGGAGGACGGATCCCCATCACCAATGCAATTATCCATAAGGTAGCAGCGGCAATTCCAACCCTAAGAGTGACAATGGTTAATAGAGGAAGGTGGTTAACCAGAATACCGACGAAAAAAAATGAACCACCCCATAATATAGAAAGAACTACCAACATTGCCCATACACGACCTGTCATAGCGGTTGTTATCGATGCTGGCATAAGAGTCCTTATTGAGATGGTTATTATTTTTATAGTCTATCCATACTAGCTATTTATTGATAAACAAAACATCATACTTTTGAGCTATTTATAGACTTTTACTTTGAAGCCAAAAAGAGAAAGTGCTCTAGCTATGGATAGATAGCTTAAGAACCAAGTAATGGTAGGTGTTTGATGGTTTTATAGTTCATCGCTAACGTCAAACACTGCCTAATGGTTTCGGTTGGAAGCGGTTCATAAATACTCAATACTATGGCTCTATTTCCTTGAAACTGCAGAACATCAGAGTGTAATTCTCGAAAAGTGTCCACCAACTTGGTATTACAATTGAAGAAAATAAAATAGTGCTCGGGACTTTTGGGTTTCCAATCAATTCGTATGGCGCTGCCAGTGTTGACTAAATAACTCGGTTCATCCCATTTAAGGGATTCTTCAACATTACCTAAATTATGCTTTTTGGCAATGTCTATTACTAAGGTGCGAATTTGAAGTAATAGTGGTTGTACGTGATTGGGATAATTATCGAATTTGTTCTGAATGCCCGTTTCCATGCTGTTAACTCTACTGTTATTTGAAGAATTCAGTACCATCAATATCAGCTAAATCCAATTCTTTGAGTGGAATTTCATATACATCAGCCTGTTGCTGCATGAGCGTTACCATGCGGTGAAGACCCATCATATAACCCGCACTATAATCTTCGTCTGATTCATTGTTAGCATCTACATGTTCTTTTATCGCTTCACGCGCATACGCTTTTGTCGTAACACCTAAATGTTGTAAATAATTTTTATACTTGTCGTCAGTCATAATATTAAACTCTCAGCCTTAATCTTCAACAATTTTAGTACCACAATTCTCACAAATAAGATGACGTGAGAATTCATCCATTGAGGCTAAAAATGAACCAACTGCCCAACCATTAATATAAAATGGTAATGATACACATCAACTTATCACGCGTGTCTATATAAATTAGTGATTTAGAACAAATTTGGAAAAAAATAAGACGGAGTTGCCACATTAACCCGCGCGGCTGCCGTTCGGTATATTATTCTCAGGCATGGCTAAACAAGGGCTGATTTTATCTTCATATCCAATATCAAATAACATTCCTTGTGATAGTTCTCCTGCCATTGTTCGTTCTGGTAAGTTCACAACAAATAACGCCTGCTTCCCTTCAATCTCTTGTGGATTGTTGCGCTCTTGTTTTATACCGGAAAGGATCGAACGTGTATGATCGCCAAAATCTACGGTCAGTTTCATCAATTTGTTCGATTTAGCCACTTCCGTTACCGCTGTAATCGTACCGACTCGAATGTCCAATTTGGCAAAATCATCAAATGTGATGAGTTCCTTTATTGGTGCTGGTTTCATGAGTTACTTCCTTATGTTTTGAACATTATAAAGAGAATCTAATAGTTTTCATTATGCTTGCAAAATCACTAATGTCTATACATGTGATGGTTGATTTTTGGTTTTCAATGGGGGGCGGCTGGAGCTGTTTGGGCAACCGTAGTCGCCATGATATTATCTTTGTTATTGGCAATACGATTACAATTCGCTGGCCGCGATCGATTGAAGCTGCAATTTCACTATGTTCGTTTTAACTGGTCAATTCATAAGCGGTCATTGGCGCTTGGTTTTCCCACCTTCTTATCTCATGGTGGCTTTGCATTATCGTTTAGTTATTGGTATTTCAATAAACCTAAATGAAATAACAAGACTAAAGCTTGATTATTGGTACTGAGCAATACTCGGCCTGATGCATAATATTCAATAAAATATGAATTAATTGTTGAGTAATAAATAATAAGGTATATCGAAAATGTGTAATAAAAATCTGAACAGAGTGCGTGTATCTTACTTAGTGAGTCAGATCTGAGTGCAATAGCACCTAAAAACGTTAGTAAATAATGGGCTTGTCAATAACGTAATACTAAAGTAGGGAGGAATAATAGAAAAAATAATATAATATTCTATAGGTGTGTATTTATTTATAGATGAGAATGCTTATTTTATAAGGTTTTTATTTCGAATTAATAATCACCATACTCATTCTGATTTATATGGGTTGTCAATATAAGGATAAGCATCTTGCATATGAAAAGAGCAGACAATGAGTTACCAGTACGGAAGCTAATGCCTAAAAAATCAAGTAAGAATGAAGATGACTTCATACAAAGACTCTCTTCTGAATACAACCTTATTGAACCCACAATGGCCTTTAAAAAAGAGCTCATTGAGGCGCTTGAAAATGAGCAAATAATTCCTTATTACCAACCGATTATTAGAAATGAAAGAGTAGGGAAAAGATACTCTCTCGAAGCTTTAGCAAGATGGGTCCATCCTACCAATGGGATCATTGCACCTTGCCATTTCATCTCAGTACTAAATGAACTCAATCTGATGGCAAAATTCGGTTATTTTTTTATTGAAAAAGTGTGTAAAGATTATCAGAATTTTGTCCGTGCTGGAGTAAGTTTAAGTTCAATCTCTATCAATGTTTCGCCACAGCAGTTGTTAGAGGAAGAATTTGTTCATAATGTTAAAGCGATATTAAAAAAATACGATATTGAAGCATGTAATATTGAATTTGAAATTGTAGAAGAGATGATCTCTGATGAGAGCGGGCTTATTTATTCACAACTTGAAGCACTCAATGAGTATGGTGTGAAAATCTCGATTGATGATTTTGGAACTGGATACTCATCTTTGTCTCGATTAAAAAACCTCCCAGTGAGCAAGCTAAAAATTGACAAGTCATTTGTTGATGGAATTCCTTCAAGTGAAACTTTTATCTGTATTACCAAAACAATTATTAGTTTAGCTAAAGGGTTGAACCTAGAAATTGTGGCTGAAGGTGTTGAATCATCATTACAAGCGAAATGGTTACTCGATCATGGCTGCGATAATCTTCAGGGGTATCTGATTTCAAAACCAATCAATTATGAGGATACTTTGCGGTTTCTCATTAACCCAATAGAACTTCCTTTTGTTAACTCCTCACACTATGAAATCAGTTATCATGATAATACGGTTGATGTTAAGTCTTATGGCAATTGGGACGAACGAATAACCGACCATTTTTTCTTAGAGGTCATCTCGATCATTGAGAAAAAAAAGCCAAGCTCTTGGGTGTTTATCATTGATGCTATCAAGATGGACATTGGAACCATCGCTTTTCAGAAGTCGGTTAAAAAATGGATAAAACTTCTTATCCCGAAGAACCTTATCGCGACACTGTTCATTGTTAAAGAGTATGATCTTTTGCAGTATCAGCTTGAAATGATGAATGTAGAAAAAAACAATTATAAAAGACGATTTTTTAGCAGCAAGCGTGATGCGATTCAATGGTTAGAAAGAAACTTGTTTCCTTACGAAAGCATAAGCAGTGAAGCGGTGATCCGAAGCATTTATAACATCACCAATGGCTATGAAAAGGGTTTTGAAAAACAAATAAATCAACTGATCAGCATGGGGTTAAAACGTTTTCACTTAGACGTTGGGATTTTATCCAAAATTGATGGTGACCGATATACTGTTATTAGTTGTGTGGTTCCTGACACTTTTAAAGTTTCAGTTGGCGATGAATTTAAACTCACTGACACCTATTGTGACTTTACCTACCAACAAAGAGGCCCTGTTGCTATAGAGCACATCGCGGAAAACGACAGACTTAATAAACATCCAGCATACATACAATTAGGGTTAGAGTCATACATTGGTATTCCTGTCTTTTGTGGTGGTGAACCATATGGAACCCTGAACTTTTCTAGTCACTCCCCACATTTCTGTTCATATAATGAGTTGGATATTGATATCCTTGAGCTTATGGCATCTTGGGTGGGAGCTGAGTTGTCGAGAAGAGCACAAGAGACAGAGCTTAAAGAACTCAATGTTAAGCTTCAGTACCAATCTTTCCACGACAGTTTGACTGAGCTCCCTAATCATCGAGGGATGCAACAACTCGTCACCAATGATCTACACCGAATCACTAGAAATGGAGGGCAAGGGAGCTTTATCATCATTGATATTGACCACTTTAAATATGTGAACGATCACTTTGGCCACAAAATGGGTGATGAAGTATTAAAAGCAGTGGCTAAGTGTATAAAAGGGTCGATTCGCCATTATGATTTTGCTGCTCGTATTGGTGGTGAAGAGTTTATCCTATGGTTGCCTGATACAGAAAAAGGGATTGAGCAACTGGTTGTTGACCGGCTAGTGGATTCACTTTCACGCATTGACTTGATTGATAGAGCTACTACCGTCTCATTTGGTGTCTGTTATTTTGTGGGAGAAAAATGTGCCACTGAGAATGTTAAAGAGGTGCTTCATGAGTTGTTTCAAAAAGCGGATAATGCGCTTTATCAATCTAAGTGCAATGGCAGGGACTGCATTACATACTCTCACCACTCAATAGTTTAACATTATTGTTAAATGCATCAATTGCGTCAATACTCTATTATCTACAAATGATATTTTGAGTTGAGACAGTTGCATGGAAGCAGACGAAAACGATAACAGCGATAAAAGTAACAGAGAAAAAATCACAACGGGTCCTTCTGGGCTGAATATGATTTTTAAAAGCACTTTAGTGCATATTTCGGTAACGACGCCGCTAGGAAAAGGGTTTAAGTGCAATACTCTGTTTGTAGGGACTGATTCACGTAGTTATATTTTGTTAAAGTTACCGACTATTGGACCTGAAATGCTGGAACAATTCTTCCAAGAGGGTTTTAAAATAGTGGTGAAGGCTATTTCGGAACAGGGAGAAGGCTCGATCATTATTTTTAGGGCAACGATTAAACACATATGGTTACAACCGATCCCAATTTTAGTTCTTAACATGCCTTCGACCATGAAACTGCATCAACTGCGGCGTGAACCGCGGTTTGAAGTTGAGATGGAAGCAAATATTCAAATAAAAGAACAAAAAATCAAAGTGAATTTACGTGATCTTTCCAATAATGGCTGCAACTTTGTTTTGGATAATCTAGATACTTCTTTTAGCAAAGATGAGTACGTTGTCATTGAAGTGGTTGGCCGGAATACAGCGGAGGTTGTGAGCGTGCTAAATGGTAGTATTTGTAACTCATATCAGAAAAGCGGACAGACATTTTATGGGGTGGTGTTTGATGCTAAAAGCCGGGAGTCGATCACCTCTTTGCTTGCCAAACTCATTTTCGATGGTTCCAAAATGTGCTTTCCAGCTTACGATTTAGAAAAGTAACTCAGAACAATTATGATGTTTAACGGAGGTTTTAATTGGCGCGATTATTTATATTCATCTGTACTACCCTATTTTCTTATTCGTCTTGGAGCTCAAGTGAGCCAGAAAACAATGAAACGAATCCATTTTTTTCTGCTCCATTGATTCAATTGAATGTCAGTGTAGATACCGCTGGTATCGAGAGGGCAATTGATGATACTAACCAATCAATGTATGAACTGGTTGATGCTCTGAAGCAAGTAGGAGATAACAGAGAACTGACCCCAAAGCAGATGGAGGTGATAGCGTTAACGGTGAATAACATTAATCAATTAACAGAATCATCAACTGATGTGATGAAGACACTGCCTGTAGCGATTGAGTATGCTAAACAAGCAGTAGTGAGTAATAGCCAACTTTTTTATAACGATTTGAAGTTTAACATTCTATTATTGCTTGGGGGTGTGGTAGCAGCGCTGGTCGTTGTGATTGTTTGCTTATATTGGTTTGTGATCCGACCAATGCAAAATACCATCGTCTCGGCAACCATTAACGTTGTAAGTATGGCAAAAACCATTGAACTAACAGCAAAGTCACTCGAAGAGAGCAACAAAACCCATGTAAATATTCTGCGTAAGCTTGAACAAGAATAATGAGAGCAAATAATTTTTTAAAAAACATTGCTCTATTTTGTTCAACTATGCTTAAACGAGTCCATTTAGAAAATTGAGGTAATTATGACTATGTCGACAATTATCAGTTGGTGCAAATCTTGTCTAGGGCTCCCGCCTCAGTCTATTCATCGAGTCGCAACGGCTCTCTCGGCGGAAGTTCCTGGTAACGACCCACAGCCGGAGTTCTCTGCCTTAGAGTTGGATGAAGTAAATAAAGTAAAAAAAAGGTTGGTGCATTGGGCTGCTCATCAGAATCAAATTAACTCGCAAATTCTCAATGCATTTTTAAGCTTGGAAAGAGAGGGATTTGTAAACATTACAGAGAGTGAGCTTAAACAAGAGTTACCCAATATTCCGACTTTTGAGCAAAATTTCAACCAGATGAAAACCATTGCTGAGCACAATCATGGCAAAGTATTTGAGGTGATTGATGATCAGATTTCTATCTGGAGAGGGGTTGAAGAGCACGTTAGAGCTTATGAAAGAGAAGTGATTGGTGTTTCTGCTTACTTGTAAACGGCTTAGTGAATTTTAGTGAAAAAAGCACTTTACCTCAACTATACTTTAGGTATTAACCTAGCTTCAAGATAATAAATCAATGAACTAGGAGCTTAATATGATTCAGTTAGAACACGTAAACTTGGTTGTTTCCGATATCCCCAAAATGCTTACTTTTTATCAAGCGGTATTTCCACATTGGTATATCCGTGATGAAGGAAAAGGAGAGTGGAGCGGTAAACCTCGCAACTGGTTGCACTTTGGTGATGAGTATCAGTATATCGCCCTAAGTGATCACGGTGAAGGGCAAAATAGAGAGTTAGTCGGCCATCAAGTTGGGTTAGCTCATTTTGCTTACGTAACACATGATATTGACGGTGTTATTAAACGGCTTAATGCCGTGGGTTTTTCGATTGCCAAAGATGGCGCAGATGATCCCTACAGGAGAAACGTCTACTTTGTTGATCCTGCAGGTTTCGAAGTTGAATTTGTACAGTACCTTAGTGATGTACCAGAGCTGCGTAACCAGTCGAGCTAAGACCGTTCATTGTATGTATGGTGCTGGGCGCTGAATTGAGTTTATGTTATTGTATTATTTATAAATACGATGCTGATTCATTGTTAGCGCCATTTTAAATAGATTGAAATTATGGATTACTCAGTTGTAGGTCAAGGGCTTGGTTTGCTAAGCTTTGCTTTGGGTGTGCTCTCTTTTAAACAAAAAAATGATCGAAAGTTAAAAATCATGATGATGATTTTTAATCTTAATCATATGCTGCACTTTATTTTACTCGGCTCTGTGTCATCGGCATTTGGATCGTTTATCTCAATCATAAGAACCGGAACCTCTCTCTATACATCGTCCAAATATGTTGCGTTGGCATTTATTGTTTTAGCCGTCAGCTTAGGCAGTTTAACCATTAACTCGATATGGGATTGCTTGCCAATAGTGGGTGTCTCTATTGGTACCTATGCGCTGTTTGTTTTGCGTGGGATCCAGATGAGAGTATGCTTACTGTTTGGATCGCTAGTGTGGTTGATGAATAACATTATTGTGGGTTCAATTGGTGGAGTGATGCTGGAATCAACGGTGATCGTGTTCAATTTGAGAACGATTTATCATTTGAACTGCAGCCGCAAAGCAGCTGCAATGAATTAAGGTTATGACTTTCTTCTGTTTTTTGGTACATAATTCAAAATTGAAACCGGTACCTCTTTTCTTGGCGTAAAGCCTTCAATCTCTTTGCGAGTAATTAAGTGGCCTAAACGGCTCTCAATGGCGCACAGGTTTTTAAAATCATCTTTGGATACAAACGAGATAGCTTCACCACTTGTCCCTGCACGTCCTGTACGTCCAATGCGGTGTACATAATCTTCTGCTGGGAAAGGTAAGTCATAGTTGACCACTCGAGTTAGGTCGTCGATGTCGATACCACGAGCTGCAATTCCGGTTGCAATTAATAGCTTGAGTCTTCCCGCTTTAAAATCCCCAAGTACTTTTGCACGCGCATCTTGGCTTCGACCACTGTGGATGGCTTCGGCTGTGATGCCGCGTTTTTCAAGTTGGGTGACCAGTTTGGCTGCGCCATGTTTGGTTTCAATAAAGATCAGCGCTTGATCCCATTGATTCTCTTGAATCAAGTGGCTGAGCAGAGCAGATTTTTTGTCTTTATCAACAGTGATTAACCACTGGTCAATCTTAGGTTGCGCTGAGGTATCAGAAGCGATTGATATTTCAACTGGGTGGCTGATCGCCGTTTTGGCTAGCGCGCGTACCTGACTGGACAGCGTGGCAGAGAACAGCAAGTTTTGTCTGTCTAAAGGCAGGCGCTCAAGAATTTTATTAATGTCTTCGATAAAGCCCATGTCCAACATTCTGTCGGCTTCATCCAGAACCAGAATCTCAATCTCATCAAAGTGGATTGCTCTTTGGGTATACATATCCAACAGTCGACCAGGAGTGGCAACCAGTATGTCGACCCCTTCAATCAACTTCTGCTTTTGAGGTTTATAATCGACACCGCCATACATCGCCAGGGAGGTCAACGAAAGGTACTTGCTGTATTGAGCAATGTTCTCTTCCACTTGGACCGCTAACTCACGGGTTGGCGTTAAAATCAGTGCACGAACACGTTTAGCGCGAGCTTGGTAGCCGTCGTCGAGCAGCTGTAAAATGGGTAATACAAAACTTGCGGTTTTACCTGTTCCGGTTTGAGCTGCAGCGATGAGATTTTTACCGGTTAAAACGGTTGGAATCGCCTGCTCTTGGATTGGTGTCGGTACGGTATAACCAAGATCGTTGATGGCGTTTAAAATCGGATCACTTAATCCAAGTTGGGAGAATGGCATGGGTCGTCTCAGGTAAGGGGTAAATAAGGTATGAATGATTATTCTACCACGCCCCAGGAGCTAATACGTATCCTTTATTTCTGATGGTTTTAAAGCGAGGATTAACCTGATCATTATCGAGGAGTTTTTTTCTTAATTGACTTATTCTGTTATCAATTCCTCGTTCTAAACCATCGAATTCCTTACCAAACAATAAAATGGAAATTTGATCGCGAGACAGTATTTTTCCCGCATTTTTTGCCAATATCTCTAATAGGTCAAACTCAGCGCTAGTGAGGTGTATATTGACCTCATTAAGGATAACTTTTCGATTGAGTGAATCGATAGATAACGCACCAAATTGAATGAGAGGGGTCAATGTTTGGGTTTCTGTGGAAGTAGTACGACGCAAAAATGATTTGATTTTTGCCAATAAAAGACGCGGTTTGATTGGTTTTATTAAGTAGTCATCAGCACCTACTTCGAGTCCGACAATCTGATCTATGTCGTCCTCTTTAGCCGTGAACATTAAAATGTATCCGTTGTAAGAGGGGCGAACATCGCGGCAAATACTAATGCCATCTTTTCCTGGTAACATGACATCGAGCAGCACTAAAGAAGGTTGTTCGGCCAATATTCTTGCCTCAGCAAGTAATCCATTTGATTCGTATGAGGCGTTGAAATTCTCTTGCTGTAGGTAGTCACAAATAGATTCTGCAATATCGATATCATCTTCAATGACTAAAATACTCTGACGGTTCATTTTTCTTCCATTTAAAAAAATTAACGTGACACTGTTATAGGGATAGTAATTTTCACATTTACGCCGCCAATACTACTATCCTCAATCCATACGCTGCCATGATGCCAGAGAACAATTTGTTTCACAATTGCTAAGCCAAGCCCAGTTCCACCTGAATTACGAGAACGGCTATGATCTAAGCGAAAAAAGGGTTCAAACACTTTTTTCTTATATTCATCCTTGATTAAAGAACCATCGTTTTCAATGGTAATTTGAAACTGGTCATTGAGTATCTCAGTGTAGACATTGATGGTGCTTAAGGCGTGTTTATAGGCGTTTCTAATGACGTTATCTATCATTCTTTTGAAATAAAATGGTTCAATGGGAACCAATACCTTTTGAGATAAGTGGGTGATATTTATGGTGGTACGATGCTCATAATCGGTCCACTCTTGGCTGGCGTTATTGAACCACGTTGTTAGTTCGGTGGCGACCAATTCAAAGTTAGGTTGTTCTTTATCAAAGCGCGCGTATAACTCCATTTCATCAGACATAATCCGGATTTCCGAAATGGCTTTTTCAATGCGCACTATCTGCTTATCTCGTTGTTTTAATGATGGGTTCCTAAGTAACTCAATCGCAAATTCGACTCTTGTTAGAGGGGTTCTCAGTTCATGAGAGACAGCACTGTTTAGCATGATGTTGTTGTCATACAGTGTCTCGATTTTTTTTGCCATATTGTTAAATGTAGTGGCTAGCCCATTCAAATTGCTGCCTTTAAAAATAGCTGAGCGGCTAGATAGGTCACCGTTACCAAACTGCTTTGTGGCTTTAAGAAGTGAGGCTGAAGTACGCCAAGAGGGAAGCAACCAGATGATCAAAGGCAAAAAAAGTGATATGCCAATCAGGATAAAAAAGCGTATCAGTATATTATTATTTACACTCTCTTCGATTACGCTATAAAGCGGACCTATGCTTACTACTGAGTCGTGATTGGGCATCTTTTTTAAGATATATTCAGGAATGCCTCGTTGATTTTGTGGGTCAAGATACTGAAAAACAATCTCTTGCTGGAGTAGATCATTTCGTTGGATTTTCGAGATTTTGGGGTCGTTTAAGGTGGTCATTTTAATAGAAACTGAAAAGTAGTGGTCTATCTGTTTCATTCGGTCCAGCCACTCAGTTGGAGGTATGGCTAAAAGATCCTGAAAGATGAGGTTGAGAATGGCGGTTACTTCATCTTGTTGTGGTGTTTGGTGCATTGGATCGGCAATGTCCATGTCACCGATGACTAAAATGAAACCGTCATCGTTTAGTTGATGATAAAGTTCTGTTTTTTCTGCAATAAACAGGGTTTTTCCTAGTGCTAGGATATTAGATTGCTTTGGGGTGAGAGTTAATTTCTCTCTTTTTTTAAGCATCAAAACATAATTGAATTTCGATTGCAGGTCATTCAAGGCTTTTACTTTCTGATCTTTATGGAGTGTATTGAGGTGCTCGACTAGCATGAAAACGGCACCAGCTGAACGATAGCTTTCAATCTCTTCAAAATAACCAGCTTGATCAAGCCATAATGAGTTGAGCACAGGCAGCAGGAACGTGAAGCTGACAAAAACGGCCAGTGAAATGATGAGCATCAATTGGATTAATATGTTACGAAAGAACATTGGGTATCTCCAATGTTATTGTACCGTTTGACGTATTATGAAGAATTGCCCCTTTATGCTGTTGAGCAAGTTGCAACAAATATTGTCCACTAAGTTCTGTCAGCATAGTAGCGCTTGCCTTATTGTCATTTTGATAAGTGGTAATCTGGCTCACTTGTGGTGTGATGGTGATATGAAGCTCTAATGCATTAGGTGTCGGTAGTGAGAGGCGTAGCATATTCAAAATGGCCATATTCAAATAGTAAGGGTCAACATCTATTTTAATCTTGGGTTTTATATCACTTGCTGAATGGTTGACAATGATTAGCTTGTTATCAAGCTGCGCTTGCCACTGAGAAGATTGTGTATATACCCATTCACTTAATTTAATGCTAACAATATTTAGGTTCTCTTTTTCTCGGTTAAACTTTCCAATTAATAAAATGAGTGAGGTGATATCACGCATCTCATTAACTGATTGCTCCATTTGGTCTAAGGTTTCATTTTGAGACGTCGAGCTTTGTTTGTATTGTTCTAACTGTGACTCTATTTTGTCCAAGGGCTGTTTGAGTGCTTTTGAGGAGGTGTGGATCAATTGTTGGTTGTTATAAAAAAGTTGTTCCGTTCGTTGTGCCATTTGATTAAAAGTGCGCGCTTGAGGGTTGAGCAAGCTGGCAAACAGTATAGGCACTCGGCTGGAATAATCTTGAGCACTGAACTTGCTGGTGATCTGATTTAAATAACTTGTTGAACGCCAAGTAGGTAATAACCATAATAGTAATATCAACGCAATGAAGACTCCGATAGCAAGAAATATTGATATATTACCTGCAACCAATTTATCAGTGATAAAAGGGGCAATAGGCCCACCAATTAAGACGTAACCACTGGGGAGCTGTTGATAAAACCAGTTAATTCCAGAACCATACTGATAACCCTCTTGTGCGACCTGAGTCACCAATCTACCTTGCTGAAGCTGTGTCATTTCATCTTGGTCTAAAGATACTTCATTGATAGGTAAAACGGCTATTGGATAGCGAAAATCAGTCGTTAACTGTGTAGTGAGAGTATCCCAATACTCTGGGGGAGTGTCATTGATTTTTTGGGTGAGTAAAAAAACTGTACCCATTATTTCACGTTGAGAAAAGGATAAGGAGGATGCTTTAGGCGTATCGGCATTACCGACGATAAGAACACGGTTTTCAGTTAATAATTTGTATGAAAACAGAGTCTCAGGATGAACCCAGAAATCATTTTGTTTTAGTGTATTGAGTTGTGATTCAGTGAGGTTTAATTCATCAAAGCTATCAACTGTTACCGCGTACGGGAAATTATCCAGATTAATATGATTCGAAGCTTCATCACTTGTTTGCGAGTTTAATTGCTCTGCGAGTATGTTAGCGACACCTTGGCTTCTTAATGTTTGAAATTTTACTTGTCCTGGTTGTAACCAAATCGGTTCTAGTAGTGGCATGACATAATTTGGCACGGCATATAAAAGCAATAACATAATGGACAACAGTTGTACGATAAAAAAACGGTTCAATGCCTATCCCTCGCATCGGTAATATGGACTAATCCTATCACTATATATTTGAACGATAGATTTAAAATGTCGATTTTTGTCAGGTTTTGTCATGGAGAAAAAAGCTCACATGATACATATCAATCAGTTATGGCTTGCCGGCCTTTTGTTTGCAGACCTAATAAGACATTTAAACACACACTTTGAAACTCCTGTCTTCGAATTTTGATACCGTGGTTTTGACATAAAATTACGCGACTTAAATGGAGAGTTGGAATGAAAAAGAGTGTTGTGTTGATTGCTGGTTTACTCGCTTCAGGGATTGTGCAGGCCAATGGTTGGACAGGAAATGTTAATTTGTTTGCTGGTAACAAATCATTAGACAGTGGTTGGGGCGAATTTAATTCACAGGCTGAATTTGGCATTATCAGTGATTTTGGGCACAGTAGCTGGCCTTTTCTTATTGCGATTGATGTTTTTGGTGGTGGTGATGATGCCGATGGAAAAGAGAATAATAGTAGCAGTGATTTGAAAGTTGATGCGGTAACATCTGAGATCCATATTGGCATTAGACGTTATTTTGAGCTTAATTACGCAATTTCGCCATATGTGGGAGGAGGTATCTCTAGAGGTTATGCACATCGAGAGATAAAACAATCCGATGGTAAATATAAGGATAAAAATGATACTGGATACGGTCCTTGGATCGGCGGTGGTGTGGTATGGCGTCCGTGGAAACACATGAACGTTGGATTCGATGTTCGTTATTCAACGGTTAAAGTCGATCTGTTTGAAAAAGATCAAGATGCAGGTGGCATGCATGCGGGGATTACGGCAGGGTTTCATTGGTAATGATTTTTCTTTCTAGATGATCAAATAAGCGAAGCTCTATACAGCTTCGCTTTTTTTGATTCATAAAAATGCTTGTCCAGTTTTCGGTTGTGATAATCAGCGGCATTGTTAATACTTTGGGTATGAGTGGATACAGACGGATTTGACTTACATGTTAATTACCCAGCAGAGTAAAATAGACACCTACTATCAAGCATTAGTAGAACGAGCAACGGATTTTGTCGGCATTTTTTATGTTGGCGTCAAAACCACATCGGTTTTTTGTATTGCGACTTGCCATGCTAGAAAACCGAAAAAAGAGAATGTTGAGTTTTATACCTCTTTCAAAGAGGCGCTTGATGCTGGTTATCGACCCTGTAAAGTGTGCAAGCCAACAGAGAATGCCAACCAAGCCCCTGAACCTGTTGAGCGGGCGATTAAGATGGTGAAAGACAATCCAAAAGAGAAGGTCACGGATTATCAGTTGAAACAGTGCGAGATCAGCCCAGAGTTGGTTCGCCGCTGGTTTAACAAACACTATGGTATGACGTTTCAAACTTTTCAGCGGATGTATCGAATTAATAACGCACTAAAAGAGCTAAAAGATGGAAAAAATGCCACTAATGCGGCTTTTGACTCTGGTTATGAATCGCTGAGTGGGTTTGGTTATACCTACAAGAAAGTGGTGGGGAAGTCGCCAAAAAACAGTATTGAACATTCAGTGATCTTAATCAGTCGATTAACGACCCCACTAGGACCTATGTTTGTTTGCGCGACAGATAAAGGAATATGCCTGCTAGAGTTTGTTGACAGAAGAATGTTAGAGACAGAATTTAAAGATCTGCAACGACTGCTTAAAGCCAAGATCATAACGGGTGAAAACCAGCATATTAAGCAGACTAAAAAGGAAATGGGAGAGTATTTTTCAGGTCAAAGAACCCATTTTGATATCGCCCTAGATACGCCTGGCACCGAGTTTCAAAATAGTGTATGGAACTGCTTGCATCAAATTCCATACGGTGAAACACGCAGCTATCAGCAACAAGCAGAGAGTATTAATAACCCTAAAGCGGTGAGAGCGGTGGCATCTGCCAATGGATTTAACCGTATTTCGATCATCATTCCATGCCATCGAGTGATTGGGAAAAACGGGAAACTGACAGGCTATGGCGGTGGTCTAGAGAGGAAGCGTTGGTTGATCGATCATGAAAAAGCGCACAGAGTGAAGTGAGTGTATAGCCCTAAACCGCAGAGCTATCTTTAACTACTGTGTGGAGGAGGTGTTAGGCATTGTGATGATCTTTGAGTTTCTGATACAAACTGTCTTTTAAAGCCGCTCGTTGCAGCTTCAGTTGCGTCATGTGCTCGTCATCAGTGGGGCTGCCGGCGATTTCAAGCTGCCTAATGTCATAATCGAGTTGGTGATATTGCGCCGCATTGTCTTTAAATGTTGGATCATCGTGATTGAGATGAACAATGTCATATTTCATTTCTGGGAAGTCGAGAATAAGAGCGTGATTTTCATTTAACATCTTGATTCCTTTTAAAAGCTTGTAGAAAAAATATAGCGAGTATCATCGATAAAAACAAGTGAAAGAGATTTCAAAGTAGCACTACTGAATGGATATGACATTGTTTTTAGTCAATGGCATGCACAGTTTGTGTCTCCACTCTATGTTTGGTTCTTTTATTCCTCCCACAATACCGCGCCTTTTCCCTCTTTGGCTAATACATCGTCAGGGTTTCGAACTTTGCAATAATCCATCGATAAACAACCGCAGCCAATGCACTGGTCCAGTTCATTTCTTAAGTGGGTCAAATGCGCGATACGTTGGTCTAATTGCGTCTTCCAACTATTCGCGAGTTGCTGCCATTGAGTCTTTGTGGGCGCGTCATGGGCGGGAAATTTAGAAAATGCAGATGCTATCTCAATAAGAGACATTCCGATGTTTTGTGCGGACTTAATCGCCGCAATCCTACGTAATACCCCACGTTGATAACGGCGTTGATTACCACTATTTCGATGACTGGAAATGAGCCCTTTCTGTTCATAAAAATGGAGTGTAGATACTTTTACGCCGGCTCGTTTTGCCACATCACCAACACTGAGCTCTGCCATGATTGTTCCTTTAATCTGCAGTAGATAGTTATTTCAAGTAAACTGTTGACCTAAAGTTTAGTTGAGGTTTTACACTCTAGCACAATTAATTCGAAATACTGCTCATTGGATTGAGTTGTTTAGGAGTCAATAATGGAACTATTACAACAAGCCAAAACATATCGCTTATTAATTGGTAATGATATTGATGAAACCTTGGCAATCAGAGCAACCCGCTGTAATGCAATCAATATAAAATAAATGTGATTGGATGAGCGTATGGTTCTGATCTTGTGATCGTTTAGTCACTATTTTTTGAACAGACGAGCAAACCAAGATGGTCGACTCTTTTGACCTAAATAGTAGACTTTCATTAATGTTTCGATGCCTTGAACGTTTGATTTCTGTTCAACGTTGGCCTGTAAGTTGGCAATTCTAGTCGCATGTTCATGACAGAAACTGAACTCCATCTGATTATAACCCATCACCAAAAACCACAGAGTGGCATTAAGTTCTAATTGAGTGAGGTCGTTGGACTCAAATTTTGTGGCATGTTCAGTCTCAAGGGATTGGTTAAATACGTTATGCATAGCTATCAAAGAGTCTACATTAGTCTCTACTTGAGTAATGGCGGCAAGTGTTACTTTGGTGAGTAATCCCATCAGTAATCCGTTGGGATCCTTTTCTGGATATTTATTTAACGCATGCTGGTACAAAGATAGATTGATGCTATCAAATTGCTGGAGTTGTTTCGTCATCTTATCGGAGAGAAATATCTGAGATAAGCCAAGTTTTTCAAGGTGTTCAATGAGAGCTGACACAATGACCTACGAACATATAAAATAAAGTTTCAGCATAATAAATCGCTTCTAAATGAATTAAAAGTGGCAATATCATAAAATGAAATAATGCATTAGAAAAAATAATCTATCCCATTATAAACCATCTTGATATTTATATAATAAAAGCTTGTTCCAATAAAGCCTTGGCCCTATTATCTCGCCCCTTGATTTCCTAATCGGTTTAGGAAACATGAATAGAGTAGTGAGGACAAAGAAAGTGGTAAATAGATCTGATTCACAAAGCATGTCGAGATTGTTGGGTCTCGTGGTGTTAATGGCCGCGGTAGGACAGATGACACAGACGATGTATGTGCCCTCTATCGCAGCGATGTCAGATTACTTTTCAGTGCCAGCGGCAAGTTTGCAAGCAGTAATGGCTGCTTACTTAATCCCATACGGACTTTCACAGTTTGTGTACGGCCCGCTGTCTGATCGTATTGGTCGTAGGCCTGTCGTGCTTATCGGTATGATTATCTTTTTGATGGGGTCGATGGTGACATTGATGACGGCCAGTTTTGAATGGTTTTTGATTGGTAGTTTTATTCAAGGAATGGGCACGGGCAGCAGCGGCGCTATGTCAAGAACGGTCACTCGTGATTGCTTTGATGGACCTATGTTACATAAAGCAAACAGTTATGTGAGCATGGGGGTCATTTTCTCTCCTTCGATTGCACCTGTTTTAGGCGGTTTTTTAACGCAACGATTTGATTGGCATGCAACCTATGAATTTCTTTTTGCGGTTGGTCTAATCGTGACGGGCATTATGTACTTCTTCTTTTTAGAGACGTTGCCAAAAGAGCGTCGTAAAAACGAGAGAGTATGGACGAGCTACAAATATGTACTTGGCAATAAAAAGTATCAAGGGTATCTGCTGGCATTGGTCTCTACGTTTGCGGGTGTCGCCGTTTATGAAGCGGCTGTTGGAGTGTTATTAGGGGATGTCCTTAAGTTAGACAGCACAACCGTGAGTTTGCTGTTTATAGCGCCGTTGCCGGGATTTTTTCTGGGCAGCTGGTTGTCGGCGAGTTTGGTTGCGCGTATGTCTATTAACCGAGTGCTGTTTATTGCAGCATTTGCATTGATTGCTGGTGGCGTTACGGTAGCGATTCCTGGGTTGAGAGGTGAAGTGACTGTGGCAACGTTAACAGGAGGAGGGTTTGTGTTTTTCTTCGGTGCAGGCATCCTATTTCCTGCAGCAACCTCTGCGGCAATTACGCCATTTCCTTATCACGCAGGAACGGCAGGGTCGATCTTAGGCGGTGCTCAAAATTTAGGAGCTGGTGTTGCGGCGATGGGGGCCTCATTTATGTCGATGCAGAGCCAGTTTAATCTTGGCATTGTGATGGTAGTGGTTTCGCTTCTAACTCTAGGTTGCTTAGTGAGTATTAGCAGAAAAATAGATTACCCACATCAGCCTATTGCAACTTAAAATGTGGTAGACGCCATTATGAATGCAATCTGTTTTACAGTTGTTACCAGTTTGATTTTTTGGTCTTTGATTTATCTATTTGTTTAGCTTAATATGCTCATGTGTTCATATTAACTAAAGTGTAATATCCATAAATCGCATCAAATTTGATACTAGTTGAGTCTAATCTTCTGTTTTTACAATGATATTAAACTTGTTACTGCTTTATGATTTAAAGTTATTTTTTGGAATAATTGATCGCATTGCTTTTTTACTGAGATAAATTATAGTTAAGTGAACACACGGAAAAATATAAAAAAATGCTATTAATCAATGTATTAATAGTGAGTGTGTGGCTTTAATTTATTCAAGGGGAAAGTATGCAATTTGAAGAAGAGTCGATAGAAGAGTCGGACAATATGAAGAAGTGGATTAAGGACGTAGTTCCTCTGTTTGCAGTATTGACGTCATCTGAGCAAGAGCGAGCCATTGAAGAGTTGAAAATGGTGATATTGGCGAACAAGCATTAATTGCTAATAGGATTAAAAGTACAACTCGAAGAGACAGTAAAACCTCATTAATGGAACGATTAATGAGGTTTTTTTATGTAAATAGGATGCACTTATTAAGTTATTTCAATGCTGGGATTTGCTGTGTAATACAGTGTATGTTACCCCTCCCAGTAAGATCTTACGGCATACTCCATCTTCAATTGGGCAGACGCTGTAAATGCTCAACAAACATCGAGATTTTTTTTGCTAAATGTTTTCTAGAAGCATAAAAAGCGTACAAAACTAAATCCTCAGGTTCATACTCTAGCTCTACAATTTCTAGGGAACCTGCATTTATCTCATCAATACAGGATTCGATTGGCAGTATGGCAAATCCAAGACCTGCTAAAGCGCCAGATTTGGCCAGACTCCCACTATTGACCTTAAATGAAGACTGCACCTTTTGCATAATAAGCTCGCCTTTTGAGTTTTTGAAAATCCATGGTGTACCATTCAAAGCAGTTAAACTACTGATGCATGGAACGTGATTTAAATCCGTGATTTGATGGGGGCGAGTGCAAGTTTGAATGAGCTTGGGTGATGCCACTACAGCACTTGGCCAGCGTCGAATCTCTCTTGCTACCCAATTGCTGTCAGGCAGTTTTCCACGATGGAAACTCAGGATTAAATCAAACCCGTCGAGAAGATCATCTTTTGGGCTTAAACTCGTATCGCAACATAACGATATTGAAGGATGTTGGGCACAAAAAGAAACCACGGCTTGGGTTAATGGTGGAGTATCTGGCATAAGAACTTTGAATTGGCCCATTACTTTATGAGAGTGTCGGGTAACGTCTTCAAGCGCGTCATTAAGCTCTCCCAATAGCGGTTGTGTTGATGAATAGAGCTGCTCTCCTGCATTTGTGGGCGCCATTCGACGCGTAGTCCTTTCAAATAATCTTGTATTCAGCTTTTCTTCTAATAAAGCGATATGACGACTGACATTTGAGGTGGGTAAATTCAAAAACTCAGCAGCCCTCTTAAAACTGTTGTTCTCATAGACACAGTGAAAGCTTTTTAGCCATTGTTGCTCTATTTGTTCAATCATCTTTATCCCAAAATATTGGATTATGTAACCCATTTTAGACACTTTGTTACCAATGGTCAGGCTTATAGAATACCACTATTATCAATAATGACTTGCAGGATAAATATTGTCTACTTCAACTATTAAGCCTTTTTGGCTATCGCGTTATGATATTGTAATTTGTTTCATGATCCACTTTTGGATTGTACTTGATGCTCTAGTGATTGTCCCTTTTAGCTCAACAATGATTTTGAATTCAGGGGCTGACGCTTCTCAGGCTGGCTACCTTGTTTCGGCCTATGCTATCGCTGCAGCTATCACATGCTTATTCACAAAGGGATCACCAGATATTGATCGAGAAATAAAACGGATTTACGTTTATCTGGCAGGAATAACGTTAACTACATTGTTAACTGCATTTGTGAGTGACTTTAATGTATTGATTTTATGTCGAGTGTTCGCTGGATTCTTTGGTGGAGCGCTTGCGGTTATCAACTTAAATTATCTTATTCAGATTTCTAGTGAAGAGAAAAGGAAACAGAATACAGCGATATTACTGAGCTCATTTCCACTTGCACTGGCGGTTGGAGTACCAAGTCTCATCGTGTTGTCTTCTGGCAGTCATTGGCAGTTAGGGTTTCAAATAATAGGTTCTGCATTAGCGTTAATCGGTATTTTGTTCTTTGTATCAACTAGGTGCATAACAGGGGACAACTCACAAGAATTGATCTGTTCTAACGACAAGACGTTATTGTTCGCCGAAGCTTTAAAAAATCGCGATATCCGTTTTTCGGTTATGTTGGCTTTTAGTGCCGTGTTGGGCACTTTTTTGGTTTCTACGCAGTTCCCTGTCATGCTTTCCGTTAACCTAAATATATCTCCAAAACTATTAAGTTCTTGTTACGCCATAAGTGGCATTTTGTCTTTCATTACGATGCAATATTACGGGCGAATTAAAATGAGAGACTTGACGGTAGGTCGAGTAATAATTCTATTGTCGGTAGTTATGGCGGTATCTATCGTTTTTGGGTTTAGAACAGAAAACGTAGACCTTGCGGCTATTATCTTTATTGCTTTTGTCATCGCCAGTTCAACTCGAACCCTAATACTGGCGACAGAATTGATATGCTCTCTTCCCATACAAGAGCGTATATTTTTGATTAGTTTACAAAACGCACTCTAGCATTTCGCTGTAGGGCTAAGCGGTATGTTGAGCAGTCTTCTTATTTACTCTAGACCTGACTCATCTTTAGATTTTTCAAACCTGATTATCGCTTCACTTGTTATGGTAATTTGTACCCCTATACTTTGGTTTTTTTATAGGAGAAATAGTCGATTAAATTGCCATACCAATAACTGAATAGATTATTAGGTAGGTTATTACACTTGAGATAATTGGTCTTTTGCTAATTTAGCAAGCCTCTGACACCTTTATGTCCATCTTCAAGTCAGCGTGAGCTGCACTGACTCATATCTACCCTAAAATCATCTGGCTAGGTTTCTTGGGGCAGTCTATTGCTCAGATAAAAACGATTAAATATGCTTGTTCATATTTAATCGGGCAAAATTAATAGTAAGATAATGGCTCTCATTTCAAAAATTAAGTGGTTACCATGATAGTTGATCTAAATAGCCGTTACGGCTTAAATCCTGCGCATAGTGAAGTGGTAGAGGCGTGCAAAATTATTGAGCCGTGCGATACGTTAGATATGGGGTGTTCGAATGGGCGTAATGCTGTGTACCTCGGTCAGCTCGGATTTAACGTTACTGCCATAGATAATAATCCCGGTGCTATTGATATGCTACAGAGCGTTATTATTGAAGAGAAGATGAAGAATATTAAGGCTCACGTGTACGATATTAACAATGCGAACCTTGGTGAAGACTATGGTTTTATTGCCTGTACCGTCACCTTAATGTTTACCGATCCAGCTCGTGTTGATACGATAATTTCCGATATGCATAAGCGTACTCTGGCCGGTGGTTATAATCTGATTGTTTGCGCCATGAGCACTGAAGAATACCCATGCCCAGTACGCTTTCCTTTTACCCTAAAAGCGGGGCAGTTGCGTGAAGCTTATGACGGGTGGGAGCTGATTAAGTACAATGAAAATGTAGGTACTATGCACAATGGCGCGAAATTGCAGTTTGCGACTATATTGGCGCAGAAACCGGTCTAAACAAATGATGCACATCACAGACAAGAATAGGTGTCGCGCCGCCGACACCTAACGGCTCATTCACATGAACATGGAACTGTCCGTTCGTGTATGAGCCACTACAGGTAAAGTGACCGTTGTTATTTATGCTTCGGCGAAGTTTTCAATGATCTCTATTTGCTCTTTGGCTGTGACTTCTAGTTCATGGCATTGGCTAATGGTGTCGGAGGTTAACTCATGCGAACTGTTCGATTTAGTATGAATAACTTGGACGTTTTTATCTATGTCGTTGGTTACTGCAACTTGTTCTTCTACCGCGACGGCAATTTGTTGGTTTCTTTCTGCCATATTCACCACTAAGTTACCCACCTGATTAAGGTGCTCTCGCATGTCAGAAATCTTGCTTGCACACTCGTTGGATTGCTCGTTACCACTTTTTAGTGCATTGACCACTTCTGAAGCGCCAGTTTGTATCTCATTCACCGCATGTTGAATTTCTGAGGTAGAGGTTTGGGTTCGCTGGGCAAGTGCTCTTACTTCGTCGGCAACGACAGCAAAACCTCGACCATTTTCACCAGCACGAGCTGCTTCAATGGCTGCATTTAGGGCTAATAGATTGGTCTGTTCTGCGATGCCGTTGATCATCTCAACTACTGAACCAATCTTTTTACTGTTATCGTTGAGTTCATCTATTATCTCAGAAGCTGCTCGTAACTCTTCATTGAGCGATTCCATTGATTTTTGGGTTTCGTTTGCAGCATTAATACTTTTATCGGTTACTTTTTGTGTTTCTAATGCGCCGCTAGAGGTGCTTTGTGCATTTTGTGAAATTTCAACTGATGCCGCGATCATCTCTTTCATTGAGGTGGCGAGCATCTCAACTTCTGTTTTTTGATCGTTGAGGTTACCCAAGGCTTCATTCCCTTTGAGCACAGCTTCTTGTACTTTTTTATCAATACCTCGGCTGCTTTCCAATACTGAGACACTGATTCGTCCCATGATCGCTTTGCCGTGGTTCTTTTGCATTTTCATGGCCAATTCTATTTCTGAGAAATCATTGACCTTCCCGGTATAAATCAGCTCCATAAGGGGGTTATTAAAAATTTTTCGAGAGCGTTTTGCCAGGGCTTCTAATCGACGAGTGAGAGCGAAAACGGAAAGGATAGATAAACCCAACATAGTCAGCAGAGCCGCTTGAGGGCTGGCTACCTCCATCACGGCAGCAGCAACGGCTGCGCTGGCAACAAAAGCAAGACTGCAGCGTTGGTAAAGACGAGTACGAGGTAGCTTTAATTGAAAAGGGCTACGATTTTTGTTGAGCGTGGCATAGGCTTTTTCAGCACGTTTCACATGTATTCGTTCAGGTGAAAATCGAACCGATTGGTATTCTACGATTTTCCCATCACGTTTGATTGGAGAGACAAAGGCATCGACCCAGTAATATCCTCCACCTTTGCGACTGTTTTTCACCATTCCCATCCAATGGTGTTTATCTTGAATATGACTCCATAGATCTTTGAATGCCGCTTTTGGCATATCAGGATGACGTATAATATTGTGAGGGTTGCCTTCTAACTCACCCTCTTCATAACCTGCCACTTCGTTAAAATGCGGACTAGAAAATTTGATATAACTCGAGGTGTCAGTGATGGATACTAAATTGTAATTACTAGGATATTTATATTCCATTTCGTTATTTGAACTCATTTTCTATCTCCATACGGATAATCCATAAATGGGTCGGTCACTATTCAGTTCAATACAGTTTCTTGTTATTTGCCAAAAATGAATGACAAGATGATGAGCTTTAGTGCATAAGGCATGCAAACAAATGGTGTCATAATATGAAACGGAGCCAATGACTTTTTCTGTCTGATGTAAAATAATTAATAATGCTTAATATTGCTTACAGAGCATTAAAACTAACAAAGTAGCACCCCTTATTTTTTTATGGAGATAGAGACTTTGATGGTTGATAGAAAAGGAGGAGAGAAAAATAGCAATTAAATTGCTATTTTTTTATATTCCATATTATATTTCCGCTATATGCAGCAGATCAAGTATGAATCTTGTCAGTTATGTATAAAATCCTGTAGAGCTTAATAAATGGTGTCCACAGAGAATTTATTGAATTTTTATCCGGGATATGTGAATTTTGTTTCATTCGATGTTACATAAATATTTGATATATCTATCACTATTCAAAAATGCAAATCCGCGGTAAATGTATTTATATTCTGATGTGTTATGTTGAAGCTTCTACTTATTACTGTATTGTCTAGATATCAACAACGCTGCTTCTACTCGGTTGAGAATTCAGTAATCCTACATCACACACAGAATCAGAGAATATTATGAAACTTGAATCGTTAGCTCTACACCATGGATATGAATCTGAAGCGACAACAAAAGCAGCCGCTGTCCCTATTTATCAAACCACGTCATACACTTTTGATGATACCCAACATGGCGCAGATTTATTCGATTTGAAAGTGCCGGGTAATATATACACGAGAATCATGAACCCAACCACCGCAGTGCTTGAAGAGCGTGTAGCTGCAATGGAAGGTGGCATTGCAGCACTGGCTGTTGCTTCGGGCATGTCGGCGATTACTTATGCCATTCAATGTATCTGTGAAGTGGGCTCTAATATTGTCAGCACCAGCCAGCTCTATGGTGGTACCTATAACTTATTCGCTCATGCTTTACCAAAACAGGGTATTGATGTTCGCATGGTCTCTCATGATGATTATGAGGGATTTGAAAACGCCATTGATGAGAATACCAAAGCGATTTTCTGTGAATCGATTGGCAATCCGGCAGGTAATATCGTTGATATTGAAAAACTGGCCAAAATAGCTCATGCAGCAGGCATCCCTTTAATGGTCGATAGCACGGTAACTACCCCATACTTGTGTCGTCCTATTGAGCACGGTGCCGACATTGTTATTCACTCATTGACTAAATATATTGGCGGCCACGGTACCTCGATTGGCGGTATTATTGTCGATTCTGGTAAATTTGACTGGGTGGCCAATAAAGAACGGTTTGCTATTTTGAATGAACCGGATCCTTCATACCACGGTGTGGTGTATACCGAAGCACTGGGAGCGGCGGCGTATATCGGCCGCTGTCGAGTTGCTCCACTGCGTAATACTGGTGCGGCTATCTCGCCTCATAACTCATTCAATATTCTTCAGGGGTTAGAGACACTTGGCCTTCGTATGGAGAGACATTGTGAAAATGCTGAAAAATTAGCGGTTTATCTCAATGCACATGAAAAAGTGAACTGGGTGAATTACGCGGCACTGCCGGACAGCCCTTATAACGAAGTTTGCCAAAAAATAACGGGTGGAAAAGCGTCTGGAATATTGAGCTTTGGTATTAAAGGAGGCTTCAAATCTGGTGGTGAGTTTATCGATGCACTGCAGATGATTTTGCGTCTGGTGAATATCGGTGATGCGAAATCTTTGGCCTGTCATCCAGCATCAACAACGCATCGTCAATTAAATGAAAAGGAGCTAGCGGCGGCAGGCGTAAGTATTGATTTGATCCGTATTTCGGTGGGCATTGAAAATATTGAAGATATTATCGCCGATGTTAGCCAAGCACTTGACAGCGTTCAGCAAGATTAGCCTCAATAAATTTGAGCACTTTTGCGATGCAATTGATATGATATGTTTAAGCAGACTTTATTGCAGAGTGACTGCGCTTAAATAAAAGGTAGTACCATGAAAAACAATCAAGAAAAAAGAAATCGTCGTTTACGTAAAAAGCTCTTTCTTGCAGAATTTGCGGTTTTAGGTTTTGAAATCAACTGCAAAATCGACAATGCTTTCTCAGAAGACTTTGATCTCTTTCTTGATAACTTCGTCGAGTTTATCGAATTAAGAAATTTGGTCACAGGTGCAGGCGCAAGTGAAACTACGTTCAGCGCGTTTGTATGTGCTGATGGTCGTTATGATTCAGCAACGGCAGAAGATGTTAAAGCTGTAGAGCAATGGTTAACTGCTCAAGATTTCTGCAAAGAAGTCAGTGTTGGCGAATTGGTTGACGCTAACTACAGTTAATTGTTGTTTTCATTGATATCAAATAAGGGGCAGCCAGTAGGTTGCCCTTTTTATTGTCTAGTGGTTAGCGCGTTAAATCGCCAGGGCTACCCATAACAACATCGGCAGGGTGATAATGGAAAAGAAATTACCAAAAAGCACCATTGAAGCGACATTAGCAGGCTCTACATTATACTTTTCAGCAAACAGGTAGTTCATCACTGCGGGAGGTAACATGGTAAATAGCACCATCATCTGCATCTGTAATTGTGGTAATGGAATAAAGAAGTAAATCACCGAAAATGTTATCGCACCAGTGCCTAAACTAAACAGGGTGGTTAATATACCGATGCGCAATCCTGAAACTCGAAGGTTGATCATTTGAGATCCCAGTGATAACAGCATTACCGGAACTGCTGCCTGACCAAGCAGACTGGTCGCTTCATAAAGAGGCATCCACACTGGAACATCAAAAAAACTAAAGGCTAAAGCGGCAAAGGTTGCGAAAAATAGCGGGGTCTTGAATAACTGCTTTAGTGAGAGATTGCCTTTGTCACTGAGCAGCGCCATGCCTAAACTGGTGTGAAGCGTCGCTGATACTACAAATAGCAGTACCGCTGAACTGATAGCCGAATCTCCAAAGGTATAAGCAAACAGAGGGATTGCAAGATTACCGCTGTTTCGAAACATCTGTGGTGGTGCCCAAGCTTTAAAGGTGATGTTGTTTAGTTTGCACAGTGGATACATGATGATTCCGGGCAGTACAACTGCAACAACGGCGGCTAACAGCATAGTGAGCTGCGACACATCGATTTTCATGGTCGTTAAAGAGGAGAAAATCAGTGCAGGTACAAATACATCGATATTGATGCGATTAATCGGCTTGAAGTCAGGGTTGAAAGCACGGCTAACAATAAAACCCACAAACGCGATAGCAAATACAGGAAAGAGGATCCCAATGACTTTTTCTAACACGTTGCGTCCTGCATCATAGTAAATAGTGACTCAGTTATAGCATTGATGCTCTGTCCGCAGCCACCATTTTTGTTTAAAGCGAAATTATTCGAGTATTCCCTTTGTTGTTGATGAAAATATATTCAATTAATTGTTTGAATTGTCGGCGGTTTTAGTGAGAAATTGTTTACTCTTTAAACAACCGCATTGGTTGTTATTGGCAGAAATATATGAATTAATATTGCGTAACAATGAGATGACCGAAATAGCAACATTCCGCAACAAAGTTGAACATGCTGTATGGGGAAAATGTTTTTTATGAAACAAATCACTATTGAATATGCAAGCGTGTGATTTAAAGTCCGGAATTTGAGACACGAAACCAACAAAAAGTGCTAGTATTGCGAGAAGTTATCGGATATAACCGCACTGCAAATTCGTATTGCCGTTTAACTAAATTGAAACATTTATACTGTGGTTTGACCATCTGTGGATGTTCCAAGCTAACAATACATTCCACTGAATACTACTGTTTTACATGGAATAATTATCTATTAGCCGTTGTATAAGTATGCGTTTTGTAGATTGGAAATATAAATATAAATATAAGGGATTGATATGTTAAAGAAAATTGCAATTTCAACTATTGCTGTTGCGGGGATGATGGCAACTCAAGCTATGGCGGATACTAAGCACGTAGTTATTGGTACTGGTGGACAAACTGGTGTTTATTATCAAGTAGGTGGTGCTATCTGCCGTCTAGTAAACAAAGGCACAGCTGATCATGAGATCAACTGTACTCATAAAACGGGTGGTTCCGTAACTAACATCAACGGTATTCGCTCTGGCGATGTAGATATGGGTGTTGCACAGTCTGACTGGCAGTTCCATGGTTACAATGGTACCGCACCAAAGAAATTCCCAGCGGGTGCCTTTAAAGAGCTTCGTGCAGTTTTCTCTGTACATGCAGAACCGTTTACCGTTGTTGCTCGTGCTGATTCAGGCATCAAAACGTTTGAAGATCTAAAAGGCAAAAAAGTGAACGTGGGTAACCCAGGTTCAGGTCAACGTGGCACCATGGAAGTGATCATGGAGAAAATGGGCTGGACAATGGATGATTTCGCTGTTGCTTCTGAGCTTAAATCTTCTGAGCAAGCGGCGGCACTTTGTGATGGTAAAGTTGATGCAATCATCTTTACAGCGGGTCACCCAAATGGCTCAATCAAAGAAGCAACCACTTCTTGTGACGCACGTTTGATTCCAGTAGACAATGACGTTGCTAAGAAACTAGCAAGCGACAATGACTACTACGCGATGACTATGATTCCTGCTGGAATGTACAAAGGAACAGATACTGATACCGCTACTTTCGGTGTTGGTGCAACTTTTGTAAGTTCAACAGCAGCAAGTGAAGAAGTTATTTACCAGATGGTTAAATCTGTATTTGAAAACTTCAAACGCTTCAAGAAAATGCACCCTGCATTTGCTCACCTTGAAGAGAAAAACATGATTGTAGACAACTTGTCTGCACCTTTGCATGACGGCGCAGTTCGTTATTACAAAGAGAAAGGCTGGATGTAATCCACCGTAAGATGATGGGCGGGGGTGATTTCACTCCCGCTCAATTGTTTCTGGCATATAATGTTATTTTAATCATTCTTATAAAATTCAACACGTAAAGAGTGTTGAAAATAGCGTTAGATGTTTTTTATAGATGTAGTAAGTAGGGAAATTAAGGTATGACTCAAAACAATACCAATGATGCAACAATGAGCGATGAGGATCTACAAGATCTCGTCGCTTCTACGGATACCGGTGGCCGAAATCCATCGAACGAACAAGTCGTGAAGTTGATGGCTTGGGTTGCACTGGCGTGGTCAATTTTTCAAGTGTGGATCGCTTCACCATTTCCGTTTGCTGTTGGTTGGGGGATCTTTTCAAGTGGTGATGCTCGTTCAATTCATTTAGCGTTTGCTCTATTCTTGGCTTTTCTTGCCTATCCCGCATTTAAGAGTTCACCGAGGCGCCGTGTTCCACTACTTGATTGGTGTCTAGCTGGTGTTGGTGCATTGTGTGCACTTTATCCATTAATTGCCGATAGTGCATTCATTGACTCGATTTTTGGAATAAGACTCTCTAATCGACCAAGTGACCCGAATCAGTATGATATTTTTGTTTCTGTTATCGGCATCATTATGTTGCTTGAAGCAACACGAAGGGCTTTAGGTCCACCTCTGATGACAATCGCAATTATCTTTTTGTGTTACACCTTCTTTGGTCCCCATGCACCGGAATTGATCGCTTGGAAAGGTTCTTCGTTTGGTGGCACTATGGATCACCAGTGGCTTTTCTCTGAAGGAGTTTTTGGTATCGCGTTAGGTGTGTCTACTGATCTGGTTTTCCTTTTTGTACTGTTTGGCGCATTGCTTGATAGAGCGGGCGCGGGTAATTACTTTATTAAAGTGGCTTTCTCTTTGATGGGACACTTCCGTGGTGGTCCTGCAAAAGCGGCCGTTGTGGCGTCAGGCATGACCGGGCTTATTTCAGGCTCTTCAATTGCAAATGTGGTAACAACTGGAACCTTCACCATTCCAATGATGAAACGTGTTGGTTTTAGTGCAGAAAAAGCAGGTGCGGTTGAAGTTGCGTCATCAGTGAATGGTCAAATTATGCCACCAGTAATGGGTGCAGCTGCTTTCTTAATGGTGGAGTACGTAAATATTCCCTATTTTGAAGTGGTAAAACATGCATTCTTACCGGCGATTATCTCGTATATAGCTTTGGTTTATATCGTGCATCTAGAAGCGATGAAGCTGAACATGCAAGGGCTTACAAGAGAAGGACCGCAAAAGCCACTTAAGTGGGTTTTAGTCTCATGGGCAATGACGTTGCTACCCATTATTGCGTTGTGTGGTGGTCTCTTCTACCTTTCTGAAGCGTATCAAATATTGCAAACTATGGAGGCGCGCCTTGCTGCTGTCATTGCGGTAATGGCAGTACAGTTTGGTATTTTTAGTACGTTTAAAAAGAAGGCCAGTGAAGAGACATACGCTAAGAATATCTCTGTTGGTGCGATGGTGCTGGGTAACTTAATTGTTGGTGCTTTTGGTCTGTTCTTTGCGGTCGATATTTTAGAGTCATTAGTTAGCGACACTTTGTTCCCTTGGGTTATCTCACTGTTCTTGCTGGTTGCTTACTTGATTCTTGCCCGTTACAGTTCTGGGTATCCTGATTTGGTCATGGACGATCCAAATTCGCCAGTGTTAAGTCTACCTGAAGTGGCCCCGACGGTTAAATCTGGTCTGCACTTCTTACTTCCGGTGGTATTGTTGATTTGGTGTTTGATGATCGAGCGTAAATCGCCGGGCTTGTCGGCGTTTTATGCAGCGGCATTGATGATCTTTATTCTGCTTACTCAGCGTTATGTATTTGCCTATTTCCGTGGCGAAGGAACCATGGGTAAGCTGAAGCAGGGTGTGAATGAACTGATTGAAGGCATGATTGCGGGTGCTCGTAACATGATTGGTATCGGTATCGCTACGGCGGCTGCAGGTATCATTGTTGGTGCGGTATCACAAACGGGTGTGGGTCTGAAACTGGCGGCATTGGTTGAGTTTTTATCAATGGGTCACATCATTCTTATCCTATTGTGGACAGCCATTCTTAGCTTGATCTTAGGTATGGGTCTGCCAACTACGGCAAACTACATTGTGGTTTCTTCACTGTTGGCTCCGGTTATTGTGAGTTTAGGCCAACAAAATGGCTTAATTGTTCCGCTTATTGCAGTGCACATGTTTGTGTTCTATTTTGGTATTATGGCGGACGTGACCCCTCCGGTTGGATTGGCCTCCTTTGCCGCGGCTGCGGTGTCAGGCGGTGATCCGATTCGTACTGGTTTTGTGGCGTTCTTCTATTCGCTGCGAACTGCGTTGCTGCCATTCCTGTTTATCTTTAATACAGATCTTTTATTGATGGATGTCACTATCATGGAGGGCATAATCGTCTTCTTTGTAGCCACTGCAGCGATGTTGATATTTACTGCGGGTACGCAAGGTTACTTCATAACTAAATCTAAGATTTGGGAATCAGCTGCACTTATTTTAGTGGCGTTTACGTTATTCCGACCTGGATTTTGGTTAGATTATGTGGTGCCACCCTATGATGATCGTCCGGGATCAGAGTTTGCTCAGATAATGGGTAACGCACAAGTAAATGATGAACTACGAATTTTGGCCGATGGACAAAATGATGTCGGCGACCCGGTCACTTTAACCATGATAGTCAAAGTAGCAGAGGGTGAAACTGGCTTAGATCGGATTGAAAATTACGGTTTAGAGTTATTGGTTAACGATAAGGGAGAAACCTTCGTTGATGGTATTGGTTTTGATAGTGCTGCTGAGAAAGTAGGATTTGACTATGATCAAGTGATTGTTGATGTTGGGGTTCCAATGGATCGTCCACCACGCCAGCTCTTCTATATTCCAGCTCTAATGCTGTTAGGTTTTATTGTTGTTTGGCAACGTCGCCGTCATGCAAAAGGAACTCAAAACGCGCAAGCGTGAGGGAGTGGTAAACATGTTTGAACATATACTATTAACTGTTGATTTAGAACACGATGTGAGTTGGAAAAAATCGCTACCTAACGCGGTTGAAAGTGCACAGGCATTTAATTCCACTTTACATATTATGACGGTAGTGCCAGATTTTGGTGGTACGCTGGTGAGCTCTTTTTTTCCGAAAGATCATAAGAAACAGATGATGGAAGCAGCGACCAATGGATTACATACCTTTGTGACTGAACATGTACCAAAAGGTATCAAAGTCCAACACATTGTGGCTTACGGCACCGCTTACGAAGAGATCTTACATGTTGCCCAAGAGATTGACGCCGATCTGATCATCATGGGTGAACGTGCTAAGAAAAAACGCAGTAAGCGAAAACATGTAGAAGATTACATGATTGGTCATAATGCAGCTCGTGTTGTTCGATACGCAAAATGTTCTGTTTTAGTGGTACGGGATAAAGAGTAGTTTTTTCCATATCTGATTAGAGATAAAAGTCGTAATGCCTTGAGCAAAGCGGCTTTTTTGTTTTCTAAATCCTGTTATTCTACAGTTAGCTTTTATGGATAACAGAGAATAAGAAGTGTCAAAATCTAATCACCAACCTGTATTGGGAGCAAGCTGGATGCTCACAGCGGGTTTAGCGTTTGCAATTGTAAATAGCCTCGCTCAATACGTCAGTATGAATTTTGGTTTAGCTTCTACCACCGTTGCTTTAATTCAATATGGCATTGCACTGATTGTCATCTTGCCCTATTTGCGTACCTTAGGTATTCGCAACTCTTTACGGACCAATCAGTTAGGTATGCATGTATTGCGTGTTTTTCTCTCTGTTATTGGTATTCAATTGTGGTTGTGGGCCCTGGCATACCCGGTGCCAATTTGGCAGGGTA
Source organism: Aliivibrio sp. (assembly GCA_016764915.1). GTDB lineage: Bacteria > Pseudomonadota > Gammaproteobacteria > Enterobacterales > Vibrionaceae > Aliivibrio_A. The sequence continues at coordinate 102,620 of JAESQY010000104.1, forward strand.
TTGCACTATTAATGACTTCTCCTCTGTTTGCTACTATTGGTTCCGGTCTATTTCTTAAAGAGAAAGTAGGCGTTGCAAGATGGGGTGCGACCCTCATGGGTTTTACCGGTGCGATGATCATCCTCGAACCATGGGGAGATCAGTTTAACTGGGCGACACTATTACCTATAGGCGCTGCTTTTTTCTGGGCTTGTTACTCATTGATGGTGAAAAAAATGTCCAGTGACGACTCGCCATCAACCATGATTGTTTATCTACTTCTATTGATCACCCCTTTTAACATTGTATTGGCGATTCCTGAATGGCAGTTACCAACCACAGGCATCGCTTGGATGGTATTAATTGCAGCGGGCGCATTTACGGCATTAGCGCAATGGGCAATAGTCAAAGCGTATACTGTGGCTGATGCTTCGTTTGTTCAGCCATTTGATCACGCTAAATTGCCACTGAATGTATTGGCAGGTTGGATGGTATTTGGCTGGGTGCCACCGGGAAGACTCTGGTTGGGTGCAGCGGTCATCATTTTTTCAGTGATCTTCATTACTCAATGGGAAAGAAAAGCAAGAAAATAGAGCGCCCATTTTCCTGCTTATTGAGAATTAGCCGATTATGCGAGGGCTTGTTGCAGATCGGCGATTAAGTCCTCAGGATCTTCAATTCCGATGGAAATTCTTATCAAACCTTCAGTGATGCCAATCTCTTCACGGCGCGCTTTTGGCACTCCGGAGTGAGTCATTGCAGCAGGGTGCTGAGCCAAACTCTCTGTGCCGCCTAAACTGACCGCGAGTTTTACCAGTTTCAAACTGTCGAGTACTTTAAACGCCGCCTTTTGCCCGCCAACGACTTCAAAAGAGAAGGTAGAACCCGCGCCGCTGCACTGCTTTTGGTAGATGTGATATTGCGGGCTATCTTCTGTTAGCAGACCTGGGTAGTCGATGCGGCTGACTTTCGGGTGTGAGTGTAAATACTCAACTACTTGAGCTGCACCTAATGTGGCTGCTTGCATGCGAATTTTTAGTGTCTCAAGAGAACGTAGAATCAACCACGCGGTATTGGAGTCCATGGTGGTGCCAATGCCATTTCGTACTTTACGGATCTTACTAATCAGCGCTTTACTGCCTGAGCAGCTGCCACCGATCAGATCGGAATGACCACCGACGTATTTGGTGAGCGAGTAAATACACAGATCGGCACCATGTTTTAATGGTTGCTGCCACAGTGGTCCTAACATGGTGTTATCAACGGCCAAGACGGGCTTGCTTGTCGTTGGCATTGCATCGATAAGCTCACGACAACGCGCCAAATCAATCAGGTTATTAGTTGGGTTGTCTGGGGTTTCGACTAACACCACAGAAACATCACCGAGTTGCTGCGCTTTGTTTAACGCATGTTCTAGAGCATCAGTGCCTTGACTGGACATAAATCCAACCGCTTGAATACCAAGCTGTTTTAAAATGCCATTGATCAAACTGTCACTACCGCCATAGATTGGTTCTGAGTAGACAATGACATCACCTGGCTTTGATAATGTCAGCAGCACGGTGGAGATGGCGGACATGCCACTGCCAGTCACTAAGCAATCTTCCGCTTGATCCCAAACTGCGATTCGGTTTTCTGCGATCTCAACGGTTGGGTTATTAAACCTTGAGTAGACGAGACCAGCTTGCTCACCCGCTTCAAGGGGACGCCTACCTGATACCACATCAAAAAAATCTTTACCTTGAGCGGCAGAATCAAAAACAAAGGTAGAGGTTTGAAAGTTAGGACACTTAATCGAGCCTTCAGAGAGCTTAGGATCGTATCCATAACCCATCATCATGGATTCAGGTTTAAGAGGGTGCTCACCAATGGTGCTTTTTTTATAATGTACTGACATCTATATCTCCAAGTTGTATGTCCTTATAACGATAATATACATTATACGTTTGGGTCTACGAAGGTACTATAGGTTATTTTAATAATATGAATGACACACCATCAAAATTGAAGGGTATTTTGAATACCTAGGTGGAACGGTACGACTCGACATAACCAGTAAAAAGTCGTCGAAATTTGGCATTACAGTTGCGGTCTGTAGTGTGAACGCGTATATTTTTTACCTTCGTAATAACTCACTGTTTTATCATAAGTATCAGGACACCTTCATGAACGATTTACCCCATATGCTGATGAGCTCTTTAAGCTATTTTAAACGACATTTTTTCAAAATAAGCTCAATTATTCTTCCTGTTCTTGTCTTTATTGGCTTATATCAAGAGCTTATGATGTTTGTTCTGCAAGATAACAACAGTTTGCAATCTCTCTTTTTGATGGCACTGCTGCCCAACTTGATTTTTGTGCCTCTCTATCAAGGGGCGATTATATTTTATATCGCTTACTCAATGGATGATCGGTATTTAAAAAGTAGCCAGTATTACTTCCTCGTATTGAAGATGTTATTGCCTTGCATACTGTTAATGTTGATTTCAAGTATCGCGATTGGTTTCGGTTTCATGCTGTTAATTCTACCGGGTCTTTATATCACGGTCAGGTTGTCCTACAGCCAAATTTACTGCTTTCTTTATAATGAAAGAGCGGCCAAAGCTTTTTTGAGCAGTTGGGAAGCAACACAAGAGGATCACTGGTTGATATTCAAAGGGTTGTTGATTACATTTATCGGCTCATTCTTGCTGTTTTTTACTTTGGGTTTTCTGTTAGAGGCGGTTGGACTTAATCAATCGGTGAGTTCTTTTATTACTGGTATTGCAGCTTCTCTGTTTTCTATTTTCTATCATGTCTTTATCTTTAGAGTGTTTACAGCCAATGAAGAGCGTTTAGATGAAGTGTATGCACAGATTGAACAACGTAGTTAAACTTGGTTATTTCAAGTGTTTTTAATTGAGCACCATTTAGCCCAGCAGATTGTGGATAGAACCATGGCGATCATTGGTAATAATATCAATGTGATGAATCATGCTGGGGTAATTATTGGCAGTGGCGATTTAAGCCGTATTGGCCAGTTGCATGATGGTGCACTGCTTGCCCTGCAGCGAAAATCGACAGTGGAGGTGACGGAAGCCAGTTGCCAGACGCTTCAAGGTGCTAAACCCGGTATTAATCTGGTACTGCAAATCTCCGATCAAGTGATTGGTGTTGTTGGTATTACAGGTGAGCCCGATGAGAGTCGTAAATACGCTAACCTCGTTAAGATGACGGCAGAAATGATCGTTGAACAGGCGGCTCTCAATGAGCAGCTGCAATGGGACAGAAGGCACCGTGAGGAGTTTATCACCACTTGGATTCATGATCGCCAACCAATACACGAACTTTCAGATTGGGCCAATCGCCTTGACATCGACATCGATGCCCCTCGCGTTGCGGTGATGATTCGTTTTCGAAATACCAGTAACCCTTTAAGTTTAAAAGGGATCAGAAAGGTGGTTGAGCTACTGGAATATCCTAAACGAGATAACCTAGTCGCGATGGTGTCGATGAATGAAATTGTGGTTTTAAAACCGGCCACCTTTAAAAATGATAATTGGAATAGTGAAGATGAAAGTCAGCGCATTGACTTGTTATTAGATCGGCTTAATCAGCACAGTATTTCTGATATTGATATTGCACTTGGTCACTATTTTGAAGGTGCTGAAAAAGTATCACTTTCGTTTCAAAGTGCCAAGCTAACACTCGCCGCTGGAATTAAAAGAGACAGTAAAAAACATAAACATCTTTATGATAAACTGCGTTTGCCTGTTTTATTGTCTCCGCTAAAAGAGACTTGGCAAGGGGAGCAAATAGGTTCAGCTTTTAAGTTATTAGAGGGGATGGATGAAAACGGTCAACTGGTTAAAACACTGATTGCACTTTTTACTTATCACAACTCGTTGAATAAATGCGCAGAAATTCTATTTATTCACCGAAATACCCTAAGGTATCGTATAAAAAAAATCCACGAAATTACCCAGTCAGACCCGGAAACGGTCGATGGTTTGATGGAGCTTTATTTGGGTTATTTGTTAAACAAAAGTTAAATTTATTTAATTGTGCAAATGCACAATATAACGTGAAAAATAAACTTCATATTTGTCACTATGCCTAAAGTAATTCGTTGCAGTATTTTTCATAATAATACTCCCCCACTATTAAGATGTTATTGGGAATACAGGAAATAAACCAATAAACGGAGTTATTATGAGTCTTATACTAATACTGATCGGGGTGATTGCATTTATTGTCTTCACCACGACCAAATTAAAGTTACACCCCTTCTTAGCGTTAATCATGTCGGCATTTATTGCTGCTTTTGCCTATGGCCTCCCTTCTGTAACGATTGCTAAAACAATTGCAGGCGGATTTGGTGGTATTTTAGGTTACATCGGTTTGGTTATCGTACTCGGAACCATTATCGGTGTGATTTTAGAAAAAAGTGGTGCCGCTATTACCATGGCTGACTCAGTGATCAACATGTTGGGTAACCGCTTTCCAATCTTAACCATGACCATCATCGGATATATTGTCTCTGTACCTGTTTTTTGTGATTCTGGTTTTGTTATCTTGAATTCACTGAAAGAGTCATTAGCTAAACGCATGGAAACATCAAGCGTTGCAATGAGCGTGGCATTGGCAACAGGCCTTTACGCGACACATACATTTGTGCCACCCACACCTGGGCCGATAGCGGCTGCAGGTAATTTAGGATTGGAATCTAATCTCGGTCTAGTGATTGGGGTGGGCGTGTTTGTTGCCGCCGTTGCAGCCTTAGCAGGAACATTATGGGCCAGCCGCTTTAAAGATGTTGAACCTGATGGCGAAGCTCATGATGACGAAACCGCGCACATCTCTTGGACTGAGCTAAAAGCTGCATACGGTGTTTTGCCGACGGCGAGGCAGGCATTTGCTCCAATTTTTGTTCCAATCTTCCTTATTTGCCTAGGTTCTATTGCTAAATTTCCAAGTGCACCTATCGGAACAGGCAATGTTTACGATGTTCTTGTTTTCTTAGGTCAACCGCTAACTGCTTTGTTAATTGGCCTTTTCTTAGCGATGGGTTTATTGAAATCAGAGAACAAAATAGAAGAATTTAGCGAGCGTATTAGCCAAGGCATTTTAGCTGCAGCGCCTATTCTATTAATTACGGGTGCTGGTGGCGCATTTGGTGCCGTTCTAAAAGCAACGCCGTTGGGTGAATATTTAGGAACCACGCTATCTGCGTTAGGTGTGGGTATCTTTATGCCATTTATCGTTGCTGCGGCACTTAAGTCGGCTCAGGGATCGTCAACGGTAGCTCTGGTTACTACGTCGGCATTGGTTGCCCCAATGCTTACACAGCTTGGTTTAGATTCAGAGATGGGCCGAGTGTTAACCGTTATGGCGATTGGCGCTGGTGCAATGACCGTGTCACACGCTAATGATAGTTTCTTCTGGGTGGTGTCACAGTTCAGTCGTATGTCGGTAGGTTTGGCGTATCGAGCTCAGACGATGGCAACATTAGTGCAAGGCATTACTGCCATTACCTTAGTCTATATATTAAGTCTTATCTTGCTTTAACATTGGAGTGAACATGAAAGTAGTTATCGCCCCAGATTCATATAAAGAGAGTTTAACTGCAAAAGAAGTGTGCAACGCTATCGAAACCGGGTTTAGGCGCGTCTTTCCCGATGCTGAGTATCACTCTGTTCCCGTTGCTGATGGTGGAGAAGGTACAGTGCAGTCGTTAGTGGATGCCACCAATGGTAAGTTGGTCGAGGTAGAACTGACGGGACCACTTGGTAACCCAGTGCTCGCTTTTTATGGAATTCTGGGGGATGACTCAAACACTGCGGTCATAGAGATGGCAGCAGCGAGCGGCTTACACCATGTGCCACCTTTGTATCGTGATCCTAAGAATACCACCAGTTTTGGAACGGGAGAGCTGATTACTTTAGCTCTGAATACAGGGGTAAAGCGGCTTATCATCGGTTTAGGTGGCAGCGCTACCAATGATGGTGGTATTGGTATGATGGCGGCGCTTGGAGTGAGGTTTTTAGACCAGAATGGTCAATCTGTGCCGTTAAATGGACAAGGTTTACATCAAATCGAATCAATAGATATTAGTCACCTCAACCCTAAATTAAATGAGTGTGAGTTACTCATTGCCAGTGATGTCGATAATCCATTATGCGGTGAGCTGGGAGCTTCTGCTATTTTTGGTCCGCAAAAAGGAGCGACATCGGCAGATGTTGAATATCTTGATAATGGATTACAACATTACAGCAATAAAATTGAGCAATGCTTGCAGGTGAGCGTGGCACAGACAAAAGGCTCTGGCGCTGCTGGTGGAATGGGCGCTGCGTTCATGGCATTTACTCGCGCAGTAATAAAACCAGGAATTACCGTGGTTTTAGAGGCCGTAGATTTGATTTCAAAAATGGAAAATACCGACCTAGTTTTAACGGGAGAGGGTCGAATTGATGAACAGACGGTTCATGGCAAAACCCCTATGGGGGTCGCTCAACTTGCAAAACAGTTTTCCATTCCTGTTATCGGTATAGCGGGTTGTTTAGGAAAGAATCATCAAGTTGTTTATGAGTGTGGTATTGATGCCGTGTTTGCGGCGACTCCACGAGCTCTATCCCTAGATGAAGCGTTAGAACATGCCAGCGAGAACGTCACCAACCTTGCTGAAAATATTGCAAATCTGTGGCGGTTACAATACTAAGCTTCCTTTGGCAGACCACGTAAAACCTGTAGTTTACGTTGGTTCTGCTTTTTTTAGTCGTCAGTGCTACGATTAAATAGTTGAATAGACTGCTGTATATCTTGATTAACACTATAAAGCTCACTTAACAATAGCTCCATGTTTTCCCCTTCTAAATCAATATTTTCTTGATTGCACTGCCAATCTTGTTCGTAAAAATCAATCACCTCTTGTTTTATGACATCTTTGGGTTCGAAATTACCATTGTGATTGTTTTTTAGAATATTGCTTAATTCTATATTCATCATTTTTGCCTCGATTGATTAACCTGATATAGAGAGTAAACAGCCAATATTTCTGTTTGGTGACAGTGAGGTGAAGCTTTTAATCAGACCTAATTTCTTTATGCAACCTATTACATTTTAAAGTAATGAATACATAGTTTGTTATAAACAACGTATCAGTCATCATAAAAGATAATAAAATCTTACCGTTAACCTATGGCTTGAAAGGAGAGAAGAGGCTAGCTTTGTAATTATATGTGGCAGTGAAATTGACAATCGACAGACCTCTATTAGCCTTAATTATGTGATGCTCATCAAAAAACATCATGGAGGGATGAATGTGGTTACATTTATTTCACTGTTTCTAACGAGGCCTTAAAATGACATTTCAGCCCATGTATAAACTCTACAAAGGAGTCGTAAGTTTTGTTAGGAATTGCTTTAAGAGTCAAACTGAGTCTGATTCACTTCAACAGATAGCAAAAGGGTTTGAGTCTGAATTAGAGATCAGTCATTCGATTTTTGAAAATATTTTAGAACCCATTGTTGTAACTAATGAAAGAAATGAAATATTGGCAGCAAATCGGGCATTTGGTGTCGTTACTCGAACGAAAACAGCCAAATTAATTGGTAAAAATTTGATACGAAGTTTCATGGGGGCCGATCAGGAAAGTGTTTTAAACGAAATATCAAATCAGATAGATAACGAAGGGATCTGGGAAGGTGAAATCTATGCATTAAAATCGGATGGCAGCCTTTTTTTAATAAAATTGAGTATCTCTGTATTGCGTAATAATCAACATCGAATCACGCACTACATACATGCTTTTATTGATCTTACTGAGCACCAAAGCAATGAACAAAAACTGATTAAACTGTCGTGTTTTGACCACTTGACCGATCTTCCTAACCGAGTGGCCATGAAAAATCGTTTAGATAACTCTCTTATACAAGCGGAAAAAAATGATAATAAAGTGGCGGTTATATTTATAGATATTGATGATTTTAAGCGCCTGAATGACTCCTTGAACCATGAAATTGGTGATGAGATATTGATTGTTATTGCTTCACGGTTAAAGCAGTTTGATAAATTAACTCATACCATAGCAAGAATGGGAGGGGATGAATTTGCAATTATCATTTACGGCATTAAATTAGTGAACGAAGTGTCTCAAATGGTGACTAAAATTTTAGAGAATATTTCCCAACCGATCTTTAATGATTCTCAACACATTCGTATTACTGCCAGTGCGGGCATCACTATTTTCCCAGATGATGGTGTTACGTCGTCTGAGTTAGGAAAAAACGCCGACGTGGCTATGTATCGAGCCAAACAAAATGGCGGAAATCGACTTGAATTTTTTAATCAGAAAATGAGAGTGGAAGCTGAACGCTTCATGCACTTTAAGCAGGAGTTAAAAATTGCCATTGCTGAGAATCAATTTGAACTCTACTATCAACCTAAGATCGCTGTATTAAAGAGTAAACCATTGAAGATGGAGGCTTTGGTACGTTGGAATCATCCAACCAAGGGGGTGTTGTCACCTAATGATTTTATCAAGGAGATGGAATTTAATGGTTTAATTATCCCACTTAGCTGTTGGATAATTAATGAAGCGTGTAGGCAGGCTCGTGAATGGATGGATAATGGCTTTGATATTCAAATTGCGATTAATTTGTCGGCTGTGCAGTTCGAAGATGACAATTTAATTGAATTCATCAGTAATACTATCTCGACACACCGGGTTCAACCAAAAAACATCGAATTTGAAATAACAGAAAGCGCCATCATGAGTAATGTGACCAACCATGAGCTGATTTTGAAACAGCTCAGGAAAATGGGCTTTAGTGTTGCGTTAGATGATTTTGGAACCGGTTACTCTTCATTATCTTATTTGAAACGGTTTCCCGTCTCCGTGTTAAAAATTGACCGTAGCTTTATTTTTGAACTGGAAAAAGACTCTAAAGATGCGCAAATTGTCTTTATGATTATATCGCTGGCCAAAGTACTGGGTCTTGAAGTGGTTGCTGAGGGAGTAGAAACCAAAGAGCAAGCAGAGATGCTGATAGAGATGAAATGTGATTACCTGCAGGGGTACTATTTTAGTAAACCAATCTCTGCAACTCAATATAATCGACTATTAGAAAAAGCGATGTCGAAAAATGTGTTGGGACCAAATGGCCAGCAGATGAAACCTTTCATGTATACGATGTAAATATGCTGAACATCTCCAATCTATCTATCTTCAATAAGTAACACAATGAGTTTACTCGGTCCATGGGCGCCATAGGCTAACGTTTGTTGAATGTCTGCTGTTTTTGATGGGCCGGAGATAAGCACGGCGTTAGTCGGCATTTTCCTGTGCCACTGTTGACTTCGCATTAACTGAGTAAAATTGGAAGTAATGGTTGATTGCCTTATTAAAACGATATGAATGGGAGGGATCAACGAGAGTGTTCTTGGCTCACTGATACTCGGCCACAGTACGATGGTACCCGTATCTGCAATTCCGGCTAAGCTGTGCGTTACACCTGCATCAATCTCGCTGAATAGTTCGGATTTCCAATACTCAATCTCTTTATCAAACTGTCGGATGTGCAGCTTCTGACTTGCTTGCATGATGGAATGATAAAATTCGCCATTACTACCGACGGTAAGGCGTTTAATATCGTGGGATTGATAGACTTTTTCTAATGAAGTTTGAATGTCATCGCAATTCATCTTTATCACTTCAGCATGATTTGCAGTTAACGCAGTCTGAAAGCGTTCAATCCGTTCTGGTTCACTGTCACTCTGCCACTGTGAATAAGTTGTGGCTTTAGCTGCTTGAGCTTGTGCACCTGCTTTTCTTAGTCGAATCAGGATCTCTCTTTTCGCTCGGTTACTGCTCTTCATGGTCAGCTCCTTTATGCTCTTTTAGTAATTGAGATACGCTCTTTTTTGCCAACTTAGGTGTGGTGCGGCATTGAGTCCAACCTCCCATTTTATTGGGCATTAAAAAGTGACACCGTTTTGCTAACCAAACTCCAGTACGATAAAAAGCAGGATGGGTTGCCATAAATGAAAAAACAGACATCAAAAAACGCTCTAAGCGATTGGAGGCTGAATTTTGACCCTTTAACGGTAAGTGGTAGGGTTGCGCTGGGTTTTTGGCCTCTTTTCTAAGCCGTTGTAATATGTCGGTTATCGGGATTTTAACCGGACATACTTCCGCGCAAGCACCACACATTGTAGAGGCGGAGACTAAATCGTTGGTTTCATTCAGCCCTATCAAATGCGGTGAGATGATCTTGCCAATAGGCCCTGGATATACAGTGCCATAAGCGTGTCCGCCAATGCGAGTGTAAACCGGGCAGTGATTCATACAGGCACCGCATCGAATACATTGCAGCGTTTTTCGCATCTCTTTATCTTGATAAGCTTGGCTTCTTCCGTTATCAAGTAGGACTAAATGTACCTCTTTAGGACCATCAAGCTCACCACTCTTACGTGGCGATGTGATCATATTAAAGTAGGTGGTGATATCCTGGCCCGTTGCCGAACGGGTTAACGCACTGTACAGCGGAGGGATATCGGATAAAAACTCCACCACTTTCTCTATACCTGTAATGGCTATATGTATATTGGGCACTGTGGTACACATTCGGCCATTGCCTTCATTTTCTACCAAACAGAGGGTCCCAGTTTCAGCGACTGCAAAATTAACCCCAGAAAGCCCGATGTCAGCATCATGAAATTTTTGACGAAGCTTCCGTCGTCCAGTTTGAATCAACTCATCGACATCTAATGTGGGAGTGAAATCATCAAGGTTATCTTGAAAGGTATCGCTGACCTCTTGAATATTTTTGTGAATAGCAGGCATGATAATGTGTGAAGGTTTATCGCCATCAAGTTGAACAATGTACTCTCCCATGTCGCTTTCAAGACACTCAATACCAAGTTTGGCCATCTCATGGTTAAGTTCAATCTCTTCACTGACCATCGATTTACCTTTGATGATACTGGTGGCGTGATGTTTGTTCGCAATATTAGCAATCAATTGATTGGCTTCGTTACTATTTTGGGCCCAATGAACCTCAATGCCATTAGCGGTACACTTTTGCTCAAGTAATTCAAGAAGGTCAGGTAGCTTACTTAAACATCGCTGACGTATGGCTTCAGACGCATCTCTGATTTGACTCTCTTCGTTGGCATCGAAAAAAGCGACTTTACGTTTCTCTTTTAGGTAGTCCATGGCACCGCGAAAGTTATCGCGCAACTGCTTATCAGCTAAAGCCTCTTTTGCTTGGTGATGAAACTGTTTTGGGGAGAGTTCGCTCATGTTACTTCCCCCCTAGCTTAGGGGTTATACGTTCCAGTAAAAAGCTGGCAAGGTGACGTCCTTGCATAGGTTTGTTTTGGTACTCTAAAGCACCATTAATGTTTAGCAAGCAGCCCCAGTCGGCACTGATCAACTCTGCAGCGTGTGTTTTTGAGAGGTATTTTGTTTTGTCTTCTACCATCGCTTGGCTGATGTCAGGATGACGCACAGAAAAAGTACCTCCGAATCCACAGCACTCACTTTCATATTGTTGCTCTCGAAGAATAACGTTATCAAGTTGACTGAGTAACTGCTTAGAAGTCGCGTGCACATTCATCTCTCGTCGTGCTGCGCAAGAAGTGTGCATGACCACACTGGTCGATTGTCCATGATCGATGAGCTTTACTCGACAAACGTTGACTAGAAACTCGGTGAGTTCAAATACCCTTTCGCAAAATAGATTAACGGTGTCTTGCTGGTTGTCTCCTGCAAAAAGGCGAGGGTAGTGATGATGCATCATGCCACCGCAAGATCCCGATAATACAACAATGGGCCAATCTTCAGTGAACAAGGCTATTTGGCTGAGTGCTACCTGTTTCGCCTCTTTATCATAACCGGACGTATATGCAGGCTGACCACAGCAACTCTGTTTCTCTTGAAATATGACCTCTAATCCTTGTTGTTCGAGCAGTGTAATCGCATCAACAGCCGCTTTGGGATCAAACATCTCAACCAGGCAGGTGGCGTATAGATAGACTTTTTTAGGTTTACTTGGATAAATACGCACATCTGTTCCCTTCTATTCTACTAAGTGTTTTATTAATAATAGACACTGGTCAACTTTTTTTATGTCATTTGTTCTTAACGAATTATTAACATAACCCTTTCTATTTCTGCGATAAATAAAGATAATGAAAAAGATTATTTCTAAAAGTTGATTAATATGACCAGAACTGATGATTTGATCCTGTTTGCACAGGTGGTGGAGTTTGGCTCTTTTAGTAAAGTGGCAGAGCATAATAACCTGTCTAACTCAGTAGTGAGTAAGCGTATCGCGCGTTTGGAGGAGGAGCTTTCGATTCAGCTTCTTTATCGAACGACACGTAAACTGACCTTAACGGAAGCGGGTAAAGTGTTATATCAAGGTGCAAGAAATGTGAAGTCAGCCGCCGCGGAAGCTCTAAATGCGGTGTCAGGTTATGGTGTGGATATTTCTGGGCATATCAAAATGTCTGTGCCGACGATTTCAGGGGATCTATTGCTGGCTGATGCGGTCTCTGAGTTTTGCAGCATGCATCCGGGTATGAGCGTAGACATGTCTTTGGATAACCGTTTTGTTGACCTGATTTCAGAAGGGTTCGATCTCGTTATTCGAACAGGGTACCTTGATGATTCATCCCTCATTTCAAGGCACATTGTGGATTCGCATTGGGTGGTCTGTTCTACCAAAGCGATGATGAATAAACTGCCCGCAAACTTCTCTCCCAGTGACCTTATAGAGCACAACTGTTTGCTGTATACCTATCAAACTAATGGGTCAAGAGATTGGGGTTTTTTAGACGATGGAAAAGAGTATATCGTAACGGTGTCAGGAAACTTTACGACCGATAACGCCAGTGCGTTGAGAAAAGCGGCGATGGCAGGGCGAGGGTTTATTTATGTGCCAAGGTGTTTAGTTTATCTCGATCTGCTTAGCGGCGATCTGGTGGATGTGTTTCCCAATAAGGTCTCTAAAAAGCTTGGAGTGTACGCTATCTACCCCTTTACTCGTCAACAACCCGCAAAAATTAAACTGCTTATTGAGCATATTCGTCAACGATATTTGGATAAAAAAACCTACTTTTAATCAGTTAATATTGGAATTTTACGTTCATTGCTCAAACTGTGACAATAATGTTCGATTTATATTTAATTATTTCATATAGTTAAATAGTAAGTTCTTCGGTGGGCTATATTATAAAAACATGATAAGTAGCTGATACACTGACCTGTATGATTTCAAATTAAGGGGTGCCTTATGTCTACTAAACCTCTAGCAAGTAGCAGTTTATACCGAGCATCATTACTCGATCATCCCGAGTGTAAATCCACAAAATACATTGAACCGATTGATGAAATAGTTGGCCAAGAACGAGCTCAACATGCGGTTGAATTTGCGATGTCTATTAAAGAGAAGGGTTATAACATCTATGCCATAGGCCAGAATGGTCTGGGTAAGCGCACCATGATTTTGAGGTATTTGAACCGTCATGAACCCAACGGACACGGAGTCTATGATTGGTGTTATGTGGCAAATTTTGATGATAACCGTGTACCTAAAGTATTAAAGCTACCCGCGGGAATGGGCTCTGGCTTGAAAAAAGACTTCGAAAAAATGGTATCAAAATTAGTGAAGGCATTTCCCTTAGCGTTTGATAATGAAATCTATTTCTCGCGTGCTGATAATCTTAAGAATCAGATGGTCAAAAAGCAAGAGAGTGGTTTAGCAGCGTTAACCAAAGAGGCCAAAGAGAGTAGTGTCAATTTAGCGTTAACATCGGATGGTGATTATCAGTTCATCGCTATGGTTGGGGAAGAGCTGCACACTGAAGAGACATTTTCTGATCTGAATAATAAAGAGAAAGAGCGGTTCGAAACGACCATTGATAAGCTGGAAATTAAGCTGAGAAAGATGGTACGGGCACTAACAACTCATGAAGAGAAGTTCTCAGAAAAAATCAAGAAGCTCAATGATCAAACAGCGTTGGATGTTATTTCCCATTTTATTGAGGCGCTAAAAGAGAAATATTCAGGGTACATGGAGGTAAAACGATACCTTGCCGATATGCAAGATGACATGATTGAAAATGTGGATATATTCTTGCAAGAGGGTGAAGAGCAGCTTGAGTTTTCCTATGCATCGCTTGAGAAAAAGATGCCAAGACGTTATCAAATTAATGTGTTGGTTAATCGCAGTAAAGAGCGGGATCAACAGTTTCCGATTGTGGTTGAGGAGAGCCCTAATTATCACACCATTTTTGGTTATGTGGAGAATGCGACCTTCAAAGGCACCGTTTTTACTGACTACTCGCTGATCAGAGCGGGCAGTTTGCATAAAGCCAATGGTGGTGTGCTGTTAATGGATGCAGCGAAAGTGCTGGAGCGGCCCCATGTTTGGGATGGTTTAAAAAAAGCATTGCGTTCACAAAGTTTGAATATGAGTTCGCTTGAACGTGAATTAACCTTGTCTGGTGCTATCTCTCTTGAACCAGAACCTATCCCACTGGATGTAAAAATCATTCTGTTTGGTGATTATCAAACCTACCAATTACTTCAACATTATGATGCCGAGTTTAGTGAGTTATTTAGAGTGACCGCCGATTTTGAAGATGAAATGGAACGAACCCCTGACTCTGAATATCAATATGCACGCTTTATCTCAAGCATTGTCGAATCAAACAAAATGCTGCACTGTGATAAAAAAGCCATTGCGCGAATCATTGAGTACAGCTCTCGTCAAGCAGGGGATCAAACTAAGCTTTCACTGCACTCGGTTGATATAGCCAATTTGCTGAGAGAGTCTAATTATGCAGCGCGTTCGGCAAAATCAAATATGATTCGTGTCGGCCACGTTGAACATGCACTGCTGCATAAAGAGCTGCGAGTAAGTCGTTTAAAAGACAGTGTAATGCAAAGTTTTGTTAATGGCACCACGCTGATTCAAACAGAAGGTGCAGTGATTGGTCAGGTCAATGCCTTGTCTGTGATTTCGACCTCTGATTTTCAGTTTGGGTCACCGAATCGTATCTCAGCCACGACAGCTTACGGAGAGGGAGAGATTTTTGATATTGAGAGGAAAGTGGACTTAGGCGGCAGTATTCACTCAAAAGGAGTGTTTATCCTATCCGCTTATCTGGCATCTGTATTTGCGCAAACGGCAAAGATCCCGCTCACAACCCATATCACCTTTGAGCAGAACTATGGAGGAGTTGACGGAGACAGTGCCACGATGGCGGAACTGTGTGCAATTATTTCGTCCTATTCGAAAATGCCACTTAGACAAGATGTCTCTATTACAGGTTCGATGAATCAGTTTGGTGAAGCTCAGCCCATTGGAGGGGTAAACGAGAAAATAGAGGGATTCTTTGATGTCTGTAAAATCAAAGGTCGCCATGCACAGCAAGGGGTGATCATTCCGAAATCTAATGTGCACAATTTAATGTTGCGTAAAGATATTGTCGACGCGGTTAAAAAAGGGACCTTTACCATCTGGGCAATTAGCCATGTCACTGAAGCAATAGAGATATTAACGGGTATGCAATCGGGTTTTAATGCCAGTGAAAATGAGTACTCAACGAAATCCGTTTTTGGTCAAGTCACCTTAAGGTTATCCGAGCTGTCTGAAAAGAAAAAGTAGCTGAATTTTACGCTGCCTACTTAGTGGGCAGCGTTCATGTTCATATAATATTCACACCTTCATTTCTCTATTAAAAAGCGTAGACTACTCAGCTTATCAAATTATACACAACCCTAATTGGTGTCTCGTGGCTGCTTTATCTGCTGAATATAAAAAACTCCCTTATCAACTTTTCAAAATGACTTGGCCGATGATGTTTGGCATTTTGTCTTTGATGAGTTTTCAATTGGTTGACAGTGCGTTTATTGGTCAGTTAGGGGTTCTACCTTTGGCAGCACAAGGGTTCACTATGCCGATGCAGATGGTGATTATTGGTCTGCAAGTGGGTTTGGGTATCGCTACCACATCGGTCATCTCTCGTGTGATTGGTGCGAATCAAATAACCCGAGCGAAACAGCTGGGTGGTTTAGTTATTGTTGTCGGCGCTGTCGGTGTGATATTGATCTGTTTGTTGATTTGGTTTAGCAGAGGATTGATTTTAAATTTGTTAGGCGCACCAGAAAATGTATTTCCAGTCATTGATGGGTATTGGCCATCATGGCTTCTCAGTGCGTGGGCAGGGGCAATGCTCTATTTTGCTTACAGTTTATGCCGCTCAAACGGAAATACAATGCTGCCTGGTATCATGATGGTTGCGACCAGCATCATGAACATGGTACTCGATCCCATTTTCATCTTTACTTTCGATTTGGGACTGCCAGGAGCCGCTTGGGCGACGGTTGTCTCTTTTTCGATTGGTCTATTAGTGGTGTATCCAACCGTTTATAAGCGTGCTTGGATGAGTTTTCAATGGCACGATCTTGATGTTAAACGCTCAGTGAAAGAGCTAACAGGGGTTATGGCGCCAGCAATGATGAGTCAGCTATTACCTCCTGTCTCATCAATGTTCGCAACAAAATTGATTGCGTCATTCGGTGCTACTGCGATTGCGGGTTGGGCTTTGGCATCTCGAATTGAGTTTTTCTCCATTGTTACCGTTTTAGCGCTAACGATGTCTATGCCACCAATGATTGGTCGCATGTTAGGAGCGAAAGAGTGCGACAAGATTCAGGTGCTGGTCAATATTGCAGTGAAATTCGTGTTGGTACTGCAGCTGACCATCGCCGCTATTCTGTTTATGAGTTCCGGCTTGATATCCGATTTGATGAGCAGTAATGCTCAAGTCAGCGAAGTGCTTGCCATGTATCTGGTGTGGGGGCCAATCAGTTTAGGTTCATTGGGTGTCTGCATGTTGATGGTTTCAATCTGTAACGCATTAGGTATGCCAATGCGAGCCCTATTGATCTCGTCACTGAGACTGTTTGTCTGCTTTTTGCCTATGCTGTGGTTGGGTGCTACGTTTGCAGGAATTCAAGGGCTGTTTATCGGAGCAATGGCGGGTAATTTAGCTGCAGGAGTAATGGCTTGGGTAATGTATCGACAAGCCATTAAACGAACCAATAAAGCGCTTGTTTCCCAAAAATAATCACAATAATGTGTCAGGTTATTTTACACTCAATAGTGAGACGGACGAATCAAAACTGAAAATATTCTTTAAAAACAAGACACTTAAAAAAATGGTTCACTTCTTGCTTATATAAATCTCATTAAGGTGCGACTTACCTTATAAAAAAGGGAAGAAAAAAATGAGAACGATACTATTTATTCTGTTAAGCCTGAGTATTGGAGCGGCTAACGCAACAATAATAACAACAGGTAATGTGACTACTACAGGCTCAACATACTCTATTTCAAATGGCAATAGCTCTATCAGTGACGTTGATATTGAAACTTTTGCTGGATTATCAGAAGGAAGTCTAGACGCTTTCTCAACAGGCGATGCAACAGAAGGTGCAGCGCTTACTACCACCTTTGATCTGTTTGATAGCGATACCCTCAGTTTTGATTGGTTGTGGGGAACAGTTGAGTCTGCAGCAGATTGGCCCGATTATAATGATTTTGCTTTTGTTAGCTTCGGATTGGCTGGTTCAGGTAACTTATATTTATTAGCTGATATCTTAACCACTGGTGGAACTGATGGTACTTTTTCATGGTTGGTCGATACTTCGGGTACTTATGTATTAACGATCGGTGTATTAGATGTAGGTGATACTTCTTTTGATTCTACTCTACGAGTGGGCAATATTGCTATTGACGTTCCAGAGCCAACGTCATTAGCAATTTTAGGACTTGGTTTGCTCGGACTTGGTTTCTCTAGTAGAAAAAAATCAAAATAACCGTCCTACTTTTACATTAAAAAGCCTCGAATTATTCGAGGCTTTTTTTATGCCTAGATCACTGTAACTGAGAGAAATGTTGTTAATAGATAGAGCTGGATCAAGTTTAGAAATAACAGTGGTCAATAAGACATGTCCTACCTATCAAACAATGCTATTTTTGTACATCAAATGGACATTAAATTAAGAAGAGGGAACAAATGAAGCTATTCAATTCACTAGCGATTGGCGTTGCAATTGGAATGATGTCAACAGCCGCAGCTGCAGCCTACAAACCGTCAGTTATTTTCGATATGGGCGGTAAATTTGATAAATCTTTTAACCAAGCTGCATATACCGGCGCGGAAGCATTTAAA
Organism: Aliivibrio sp.; assembly: GCA_016764915.1. Taxonomy (GTDB): domain Bacteria; phylum Pseudomonadota; class Gammaproteobacteria; order Enterobacterales; family Vibrionaceae; genus Aliivibrio_A. The sequence goes on from JAESQY010000104.1 coordinate 120,828, forward strand.
GCTGAAACGGGCATAAAATACGCAGAGTTTGAGATCACCAATGAAGCACAAAGAGAACAAGCAATGCTTCGTATGGCTCAACGTGGATACAGCCCAATTATTGCCGTGGGTTTCCAACAGGCGCCAATTGTTGAGAAAATTGCTAAGCAGTTCCCTAAAGTTAATTTTGTATTGATTGATGCCGTGGTTGACTTGCCGAATGTAAGTTCAGTGGTGTTTAAAGAGCATGAAGGTTCATTCTTAGTAGGTGCTCTAGCGGCGCTTAAGAGTGAAACTAATACAGTAAGTTTCATTGGTGGTATGGATATCCCATTGATAAGAAAATTTGCGTGTGGTTATGAGCAAGGTGCTAAATACATCAGCAAAGACACCAAAGTTATACAGAATATGACAGGTTCAACGCCATCGGCTTGGAATAACCCTACCAAAGGTGCTGAGCTGGCTAAATCACAGTTTGACCAAGGCTCTGATGTGGTATTCGCCGCTGCTGGTGGTACTGGATCTGGTGTTTATCAAGCCGCTGTTGATAGTAAGAAATTTGCAATCGGTGTCGATTCAAACCAAAACTACATTCACCCAGGTGTGATGCTAACGTCAATGGTTAAGCGTGTTGATGTTGCGGTTAAAGATGCTTTCATGGACGGTAAAGAGGGTAAATTCACTCCAGGAATTCAAGCGTTGGGCCTTAAAGAACAAGGTGTTGCTTGGGCGATGGATGAGTACAACCGTGACTTAGTTTCTGCGGATATGGAACAAAAAGTAGAAGCATTACGCCAAGATATCATTGACGGAAAAATTAAAGTACATGACTACTTCAGCACCAGCTCTTGTGTTTATTAATAAGAGTTTTAGTTAGGAAGTAGTACCAATATTGCACTCGTAATATTGTGTGTAGAGAAACAGTGGCCTGATTATCTGAAGATATTCAGGCCAATCTTTTCGAGAGTATTTTAATTATGAATTGTCCTGCCATCCAACTTCAAAAAGTAAACAAACGATTTGGCCCTGTATGGGCAAATAAAGAGATCGATCTCTGTATTGAATCAGGCACCATTCACGGCATTGTTGGCGAAAATGGCGCTGGAAAATCAACGTTAATGTCAATTCTGTACGGTTTTTATCAAGCAGACTCTGGCGACATAAGTGTCAATGGAGAGACGGTTAAAATTTTAAATTCCCAGCATGCGATTGAACTAGGAATTGGTATGGTTCATCAACACTTTATGTTGGTCGAAACTTTTACTGTTTTAGAGAACGTAATGCTTGGTGCTGAAGGAAGTGCACTGCTGAATCAGTCGATACACAGTGCGGAAAAAGTACTGAAAGAGATAGAAAATAAATACGGTTTGCATGTGGACCCCCACGCGCTGATCTCAGATATCCCCGTTGGACTGCAACAACGAGTCGAAATTCTAAAAGCATTGTATCGAGGTGCTCGTATTTTAATCCTCGATGAACCCACAGGTGTATTGACCCCGCAAGAAGCCGAGCAGCTGTTTGATATTTTGAATACTCTGAAATCTCAGGGAGTGACCATCATTCTTATTACCCACAAGCTGAAAGAGATCATGGCGATCACCGATAGCGTCTCTGTGATGAGGCAGGGGGAGATGGTCGCTGAAAGAAAAACATCTGAAACCAATCCACAAGAGTTAGCTGAGTTGATGGTTGGCCGTAAGGTGCTGCTGAATGTTGATAAAGATGAAGCTGAGCCGAAAGAGTCACTGTTAACCATTGAAAAAGTGAGCTATTTTGACTCGCGCGGTATTAAACGTCTCAAAAATATTAATTTCGAGCTTAAAGCTGGAGAGATACTAGGCGTTGCTGGTGTATCTGGTAATGGCCAGTCAGAGTTGTTACAGGTATTAGCGGGAACATTGATACCTCAAGAGGGGACGCTGGTTATTAACACTCCTGGGCATTACCATGAGTTTAACGCTAAGACGGCCAGAGATGCAGGCTTAATGAGGCATATTGGCATTGGTCATATCCCTGAAGACCGAATTAAGCAGGGTGTGGTAAAAACCATGCCAGCATCAGAGAACGCCATTTTAGGTTTCCATAATGATAAAGCTTATGGAGAACGACTCTTTGATTTGACGGCGATTACTAACGCAACCCTCGACATGATGAAGCAGTACGATGTTAGACCTGCTCATCCTGATCTGAAAACGGCCAACTTTTCCGGCGGCAATCAACAAAAATTGATTGTTGCTCGAGAGATGCTTCGTCATCCAGATATTTTGCTGGTGGGGCAACCTACACGAGGTGTCGATATTGGTGCGATTGAATTTATTCACCGTAATATTATTGCCGCGAGAGATGCTGGCGCTGCGGTGCTGTTAGTGTCGACTGAGCTTGATGAAATTATGTCACTGTCAGATCGTATTATTGTGTTGGTTGATGGTGAAATATCTGGCGAAGTGAAAGCGGATGAAACTGATGAGAAAGGGCTGGGTCTATTAATGGCCAATGCATCTGATGCTGCTCCGGCTCAAGCTGTAAGTGATCTCTAAGGAAGGAACATAGATATGAAAGAGACACCAAAATGGGTAAGCATCGCGCTGGTCCCTTTTTTGCAATTATTTACCGCACTGGCCATATCAAGTTTAGTGGTATTACTCGTTGGCGAGAGCCCAGTTGAAGCCTTTTCAGTGATGATCAAAGGGGCGACTAACCTTGAATTTGGCGGATTAAATAATACGCTGTATTTTGCTACTAACTTTATTTTTACCGGTCTTGCTGTATCAGTGGCTTTTCATGCGGGTTTATTTAATATCGGTGGTGAGGGACAAGCGTATATTGCAGGTTTAGGCATCGGCATTCTGATGTTATTGCTTGACGATGTGTTGTCAGTTTGGCTCATGGCCCCGTTGGCGATCATTGTTGCTGCCGCCTTTGGTGCATTGTGGGGAGCCATTCCGGGTTACTTACAAGCTAAACGTGGTTCGCATATTGTGGTCACCACGATTATGTTTAACTTCATTGCCTTCTCTGTGATGGGTTATGCCTTAGTTGAACATATCGCTAAATATGGTGGTAACTCGACTGACTCCCGTTACTTTAACCCGGAAGCCGTATTCCCTAAGATGCACGAATTAGCGGCCAGTGTTGGTCTCGAAATTCCATACTCGCTGCTAAACCCCTCTATCTTACTTGCTTTAGTTGTGGCTTGGTTAGTTTGGTTATTGCTGTTTAGAACGCGTCTTGGGTATTCAATCCGAGTGGTTGGTCAAAATGCCACTGCCGCAGAGTATGCCGGTATTAACGCAAAACGAATCATCATTATTGCGATGACCATTTCAGGTGCGCTTGCAGGGATGATGGCGGTAAATGAGGTATTTGGTGCACATAACCGATTAATTATTAACTTCACTGGTGGTTTTGGCTTCATTGGTATTGCCGTTGCGTTAATGGGAAGGAATCACCCGGTCGGCATCATATTATCTGCGCTGCTGTTTGGCGCACTGTATCAAGGTGGTACAGAAATGCAGTTTGAAATGCCATCATTAAACCCTGAACTTATTCTGATTATTCAAGGATTGGTTATCTTCTTTACGGGGGCGATGGACAGATTGATCAGAAATCCTGTCGAGCGACTATTTACCCGTAACAATAAAGCTGTGGAGGTATAAATATGGATATTTTCAGCTGGTTTATCTCTACATTTGATTCAACAATTCGTTTATCTATTCCTCTTATATTTGCCGCGATGGCCGGAATCTTCTCTGAGCGTTCAGGCGTAGTGGATATTGGTCTAGAAGGTAAGATGCTGTTTGCTGCATTTACCGCAGCGAGCGTTTCGTATGTGCTGGGGAGCCCTTGGTTAGGGTTGTTTGCTGCGATATTAGCATCTGTCATGTTGGCTTTGGTACACGGTTTTGCTTGTATTAGTCAACGTGGCGACCACATCATCTCTGGTTTGGCGATTAACTTTTTCGCCTCGGGTATGACCATTACCCTTGGCCATGCATGGTTTTCCCGTGGTGGTCAGACGCCAGGGTTAAGTCCAACCCAGCGATTCTTACCTATCGAGCTTCCTGGTTCTCAATGGTTAAGTGAAAACGTACCCGTTGTGGGCACTATCTATAAAGAGCTGATATCGGGTCATAATATTTTGGTCTATTTCGCTTTTGCTGCTGTGGCATTAAGTTGGTGGATACTGTTTAGAACTCGTTTTGGATTAAGAGTTAGAGCGGTTGGTGAAGAGCCTAATGCCGTAGACAGTGCAGGTATCTCTGTGGTGTGGCTTCGTTATCGTGCGGTCATTATTGCGGGTATATTGTGTGGTTTCGCTGGGGCGTATTTATCGACAGCACAGAACGCTGCATTTGGTAAAGAGATGACTGCAGGACAAGGCTACATCGCCTTAGCCGCCGTTATCTTTGGTAAATGGAGGCCAAGAAATGCGTTTTTAGCCTGTCTGTTATTTGGCTTCTTATCCGCTTTAGAGACTCGAATGCAAGGGGTAGAAATACCTTTTGTTGGAATATTGCCCACTCAAGTATTTTCAGCGCTGCCATATGTGTTAACGGTGGTCTTGTTGGCTGGGTTTATTGGCAAAGCCGTCGCGCCAAAAGCGGTGGGGCAGCCTTACTCGAAAGAGCGTTAAACAAGATAATAGTTGAATTGAAAGGCGACAGTGATGTCGCCTTTTTATTTACGAATTTGTCGCGGTTTGATTAAAGGTCTGATACTTGTAATTAAACAGCAGTATCGTCGCCATACAACAGGCCGAAACCACGTAGAATAGACCTAAGCTCAACTGATTGGTAATGAACTCTTGGACCAAGAACCCCCCCAATAATCCAGCAAAACACATTTGAATCGATCCTGATAAAGCTGAAATTGCTCCGACATTTTTTGTATGTGGAGAGAGCAGTAGAGTGATCGACAGTGGGAATGAGATACCTTGACTTATGGTTAACAAAGTAAACGCGCCAATCAGAGAGTAGAGTGATGTTGGGGTGGTGATCAAAATTAACCCCGCGATGGCTGATATCAAGAATGAACTTGAGAGCAGTTGAGCAGAAGAGAACCTCTGGTTAAGTCGATTTAATATGACACTGCCAACCAATAGGCCGGCTGAAGGGATGATCATTAACTCTCCATATTCAGCGATGGTTAATCCCAAACCATCTTGTAATAAAAATGGCATCAGTGAAATAGAGACAACAGTAGAAAGGTAGGATAGCCAGTTATAACTTGCGCTGGTTATGATCTGCCGATTTTTAATCAAGGTAGAGTACGTTTTTAGTACTGACAACACTTTAAATGGTTGAGGTTTATAAGGCAGTGTCTCTGGTAAAATGGCTAAACCTAAAGTGAAGATGGCGCCAATGTAAATTAAAACAAAGCCAAAAATCCACTGCCAGCCAAAATGCCATGCGATCCAACCGCCAATAACAGGGCCCAGAATCGGTAAAATTGACGCCATGATGGACATATAAGAGAGTGCTTTGGTTAAGGTGAAACCACTGTAACTGTCTCGCAATACGCTACGACCTAATACAGAAGCGCTGCCTGCTCCTAATCCTTGCAATAATCTGCCTACAACCAGTCCAGAAAAGCTGTCCACCATCAATACACATATAATGGTGCCGAGCAGATAGACCCCTTGGCCCATAATGAATATAGGCCGTCGTCCCATCGCATCTGAAGCGGGCCCGTAAAAGAGTTGAGACAGACCAAATCCCACTAAGAATAGCGTGACCAGTAGTTGTACTTGGTCTTGGCCAACCATCAGATCTCGGCTTATTGCAGGCAGAGCTGGAAGGTAGACGCTCACGCCAACTTGTCCGGTTGCCAGTATCATCATGGCAAGCAGTAGCGGAGTTCGATTAAAACGTTCTTGAGAATTTATTTGCATTCAATTAGTCTACATTCAAGACTAAAAAATGATAATCAGCAACGTAGGAAAAGGATTAGGTCTTATTGGGACGTAATAGGCGCAATATATGGATTGGTTAGAGAGTGTAAAAAGCTACGTAAAAGTGGTGGATGAGGGCAGTTTTAGTGCGGCAGCGCGACAAATGAACACCAGCAGCTCAGCGTTGAGCAAGCGCTTGCATTGGTTAGAGGATCGCCTGGGAGTTCAATTATTAAAACGTACTACCCGCTCGTTATCACAAACTGAAGCTGGGCGGCATTTTTATCAGCGTGCAAAACAGCAACTGGATGATTGGCAATCACTGGTTGATGAAACACGCTCTGTCAATCAAAGCCCGACAGGAATACTTAAAATTGGTGCAACCATTGCCGTCGGTTCTAAATTATTGGTGCGATACTTTGATGGTTTTTTAACTCTGTATCCAAACATTAAAATTCAGCTAATCACCACGGTTCCTGGGCAGCTACCTGAACTGAGCATGGATATTTTTATTAGTCGAGAATTGGATCGTTTGAACTCGCTGAGTTTTAAAGCAACACCACTGTTTAAACATAAAGCGGAGTTTTTTGTATCACCGAAATACGCACAACAACATGGAATTCCACAAAGCACAGATGAGCTAGAACAACATAACGTACTGGTTTGGGGAGAGCACAGCCGGCGAGATATCACTTTATCAAATGGCCAACATATAACAATGAATGGAAACTTCGCGACGACGAATCCAGAAGCGTTGTTTCACAGTGCTAAACGCGGCATGGGCGTTCTATTAACAGGTCGAAGTATGATTCGTGAAGAGATAGAGAGCGGTGAGTTGATTCATATTCTTCAAGGTATTAATGGCGATGAAACGATGGTACATGCTTACTACCCGAAACTGGACAATGAACATACTCGAACTCAGCTGTTTATTAGTTACCTTAAAGAGCAAATTTCGATAGAGCGTGAGAAGTAATACCGTCTCACGCTCAATACTATTTGTGTTTATTATCGACCGTATGTAGAGACAATGTACTCTTCAAATTGGCTGCACATATCAGCATCAGATTGTTGGTTGTTGGCGAGCTCATTACTGCCATCAACAATACGAATCTTTGCGTTTAAACTGCCTAGCTCTGCTTGTGTGCGGCTCGCTAGAGAGGTGATTTTAGCTTGTTGAGCCACCCACGCTTCATCAACGGTTAAGTTACATGAGTCGGCAAGGTATTTTGCATTAAACCCTTCACCGGTTAGGTTTTCAATAGTGCCATTGTGATTAACGCTATTGCCGCAATTCCAGTAGTGCTTCTCAAGTAGAGGGCCAATTTCTGGGTTATCGGTGAGATAGCCAAATTTCTCCATGAAGTATGAACGAGTTTGATACACCGCCATATGAGCAAGAAGATACCCTTGATACGAACAAGCAGCCTCATCAGACAGTAGGTGTGGAATGGCCATCAGCGGACGGGGGCTTGCATCTAAACCTAGGATCTTCTTCTCCATGTCACGAGCAAGTTGAGTTAAGTTCTCCGCAGTCAGTTCTTCATTACTTAATGCGTAAACCGCGCGCTCAAAATAAGGAACCACTAAAATACTTCTCTCTTCGTACGCTTTAAACGGTTGTTTGTTATCGACTAACGCTTTGATGATAGAGTCAGGAACCGCATTACCTTCGTCATCTTTAGCGTAACTCTTCAACCAGTCAGCATCATTTAATAAGCTATCACAGAACATAGATTGAGTTTCTGCATAAGCCATCGAAGTCGGTGCGAACTCTTGAGAAAAACATGGGGAGTTCATTTTAACATTAGAGAAGTGCGCCGCATGACCACCTTCATGGAATAGGGTGTTCATACCATCAAACCCACTGCCTATTTGATCCGGCTTAGCGTTACTGGTGAAGTTCACTTTACCAGCAACCCACTCGCCATTATTGTAAAAAGCGGGGATCGGGCCGTGGCAGAAGCCGTTTTGATACTTGCCTTTACGATCAAGAAGATCAAGGGTCAGCTCAGCACCTGAATAGTGAATATTCAAACGGGCAAAAGATTCAACCCAACGACGTAAAGATTTTGAAAAGGGTACGTATGGGTCAAGATTACGCATAACGTCGCCAGCAAAAGAGAAGACAAAGTTATGAGCTTTAACCGACTGATTGCCTTTTTCTGCAACCAGAGTATCTAAACTTGCTTGATGGCTGTCACGGGTTCTTACTTCAAAATCATCCAAAATGGAAAACAGCTGTGCTGTCGTCATCTGCTCTGTTTTGAATATAGAGTAATCAAAAAAGTTATCGTAACCGAGTGCTTGAGCAAACTTGTTACGCAATTTTACTAACTCGATATAACCATTGCCTAACAACCACTGCTCAAGATCCAACAACGCTTTATGCGCACTTTCCCTGACTTCTTCTTTGTCATTCGTTCGAATTGTGGATGACAGAACAGGCAGAGATCCTTCAATTGACTCACCATTCTCATTGGTGAACATCATGCTGTAGTTTTTCTTTTTGGCGAACAGTGAAGCTTCAAACTTAATCAGTTCTGCTTTTAATGCCTGCGCCTCTTTTGATTCAATAGCATGAGCACTAAACGTGGCTAACCAGCCTTTCAATCCGATGATGGTCTCTTTTTTCTCATTCGAGTCGGGTTGCTGCTCTGCAAGTAGTAACTGCTCTTTTATCTCTTTAATACGATCAGCATTACTAAGAAATGAGACCCACTGCGTTTCAGCGGCCGCTGATCCTGCATGGTTATCACTCATGCCCATATAAGTGTCCCAGAAAAAATCTTCTTTTTTCAGGTGAACAGATAAATAGTCACTGTTTAAGGTATGGAGATACTGCATTGCTATGGTCATCGTCTATCCTTAGTGGCGATATTATTTCTACTATGAAATAAATAGTTAGAGAATTATTTGGCATTTAACCCTAATGCTAAGGTGAAAAAATCACACAATACTGACATTAACACATTAGATTTTGCTATAGCCTATCATATCGATATTTTCTAAACCCAATAATAACGGAAACATATGTCTCATTTATCAAAAGTATGCTTAATTTGTTGCTTGACGATTTTACCATTGTCTCAAGTTCAAGCTGAATCTGAAGCGTCACATACCGTGATTAAACAACTGGAAATAAATCATCAGGACTTAAGTTTTGAAAGGGATGCCAATGCCATAAAAAGAACATATGAATCTGAACTTTATACCTTTTCCGCATTTAAACAAGGTCATTATGGTTTGAGAATGTACCGACAAACCCAGGACCAAAAATACAAAGGTGCGATTTGGTCTGATCTTGCTCGGGTTGCTAGCCGTTTAAATGAGATAACCACCGAAATTTACACGCCTGATGCGATCAAAGCCTACTCTGAACTGAGAGTGAACGGTTATGAAAACAGTGATGCAGTAAGGCGGAAATTGCGATTTGAAGCGACCGTCGATCAACCTGAGTATCTGTTTCTTGGTATTGACCTGCTCGGTTCGATGGCAAGGGCCGATGAGTATGGTTTGCAACACAAAGAAGACGACAAACTTAGAGCGATCATTCAGCGCTATGATTTTAGTTCGTATGCCAGCGATCCTGAAATGATAAGGGCGTGGGCGGCTCAACTGGCCAATCAAGTGTACTGGTTAAAACAACTTGGAGAGCAGGATGTCACGCAAACGTTTATTGATGCATTTCGTAAAACCTACCCTGATGATGAAGATAGTGATTTAACTGACCAACAGTATATGAATAAGCTGTATGGGTTAACTCATATTATTATTGCCGCGAGTGGTTACTATCAACATGAGATAAAACAGGCAGATTATCAGTGGATATTTGACTATTATCGCAACAATATTGACACCATCATGCTTCGCTCAAAAGAGGATGTGATTGCGGAAGTGGGTATCAATTTACTGTTAGCAGGCTTGTATGACGATCCTATTGTGGTTCGAGCAAAACAGCACATTCAAGCTTCAATCGACAGAGAGTATATGATGGTTCCTTCGGTGAATGGTAGTACCGATCTTTCTGGTGGAGAGCATCGAAATGTATTGGCTGTCATGCTGTTAAATTGGCATAAACCTCAAGCGATCCCAACGATTCAACATCAAGCGAATATGTTTTCAGCATTGCCTTTTGGTCTTATTAAGAAAAAGGAGTCACTCGTCAAGCAATAGAAAAGGGGAGTCATTGCGACTCCCCTTGTTATCGTATTGCTTTAGCTGCAACTACTGTTTATTGCTTCCAGTAAAGAATTCGTTATACAGCATATAGAGATGAGCGGCGCTCCAAGAGAAGTTGGGTGCACCTTGCTGGGCACCTGTCTCTGGGTTGTAGTTTTCTCTAATCGGTCCATCAGCCACTAAGCCATCTGCGTTGGTGAAGAACTTGTCAACCAGCTGAACAGCCTCTGTACGATATCCATACTGCTCCATACCGCGCACGCCAAAATAGAATTGATCAACCCATACTCGACCACGCCAATAGATATCAGGGCCGTAAGCAGGGTTGGTCATTGATGCGGTACCAAGAGGAACAAAGGTATTGAACTCTTTTTCGTCCAACATCACTTTCACCACATCATCTGCGTGCGCTTGAGTTGCTGCACCATTGAACAGAGGAGACCAACCTTCAGGACCACGGCCACGCTCTACAATAGGTTTACCAGCACAACCATTTGCTAAAGGTTTGTCTTCAATACGGATGTCATAAAAGTAACCGGACTCTTTATCAAACATGCATTGATTGATGTATTGCGCCAGTTTTTCAGATTTTCCGCGAAACTCTATGGCATCCTCTTCATAGCCGAGAATATCAGCCATTTTCGCTAAGTATTTATTATCGCTATACATGTAACTGGCTTGGTCGACAGACTCTTGCAGCAGTGAATAACCAAGCAGTTCGCCGTTGTTATCACGATTTTCGGCGAATTTAACTTCCCAATCTTTGCGAGAGCCCCCATTTTTTATGTAGGTAGCAAGTTGCTCATCGCTGATAAAGCCAAATACCGCTGCGTCATCACGACCAGATTCCCATGAAGCCGCCGTTTGTGCTGGGATCTCAATCTTGTCATAGAGGCCTGAGTCGAGCAGTGCATTGTACTTTTCGATACCATGCATTTTATGCTCTTCACCGTTAATGGTGGCGGTAAATAACATCTCACCGTCAGCGGTGTTATGTGCTTTGTCTACGGTTGCGCCATATTCGGCAATACCATTTTGGTTATGATCACGATTAGTTAGCCACCAATAGTGGTAGGCTTTTAGTTTAGGGTACATCTCTTCTAGCCAAGCTCGCTCCTGAGTGGTGTTGTACACTTCCATGATCGACCAAGCGGCAAGACTCGGCTTGGTGTTGCGTTCGTTCCAGTTACCGCCATTGCCATTACGCTCCGGGCTTTTGTTGTACGCCAGCAGATCTGGAATGTAACCCACATCTTGAGGGCGAACCGCATCACCTGCTTCTATTTGATAAGCGAACATGGCGCGGATGTTATCTTGAGCGACAGTCGGGTTAAAGTGGGCCATGGCATACGCTTGTTTCCAAGTATCCCAAGGCCAGGTTTGGTTACCAGAGAACCAACGAGCGGTGACTGACGGTGTAACAGAGTCATATTTCATCGCCCCTGCAGCGCCACGCCAATTAGCATTGAGTGTTTCTATCGCTTTTACGGCGACTCGTGTCTGCTGTGCGTTGGCGTTAGGGTTGCTTAACCCTTTGTCTAAATACGTCTGCCAGCGTTGTTCTGACTGTTCGATGTAACTCTCAGGAGATTGTAAAATGTCTTTAATTAGCTTTTTCTCTTGCTGCTTCTCTTTCGTCGTAAGCAGGTGAGAGTAAGTGGTATAGATGGTGGTATCACCGGTGACCGTTGCATCAGAGCGGAAAGTAAGGCCGTCCACTTTGGTTTTGCTTTTTATCGATTTATGGACTTGGTACTCTGATTGGCCAGACGTTAATAGTGACCAAGTTGCTCGAACTTTACCAAAGCTAACCGTGAAACCGTCTGAGGTCGGATTAATCTTACGATTGTAGTCAGGGTATGCTTGGCTAACCGTGAGATCCGACTTTGGCACTCCCTCTTTGGCGTAGTTATTTTCAATCAACTCACCATCCCAAACTAGTGTTAACTCGCTGTTTGATTCAATCTTGGTTTCAAGAAGCGAGGTACGATTAGTCACAAATCGCAAAGAGAGTGTGATTTCAACGTTGTTCTCTTCTGATGTTAACTCTTGAATCAACGCACCTGGAATACTGTAGGCTTTCATTTTGAATGCCAGCTTCTTGCCGTTTTGATACACCGATAAACGATCGAAATCGGTAGCCATAAAGTTAATGTACTCTTCAGTTAACAGAGCTGGGCCAGGAAAGCCCCCCATATTACTGTCGTTCTCAGGTAATAAGTGACCGTGCCAAGAACCGTTGTCGAACATAGGGTTAAATCGTTGGTGGTTGTAAGCATCGTAGTCCCGCATATATTGCGGAGAACCTGTTCGGTTTATAACGTTTTCAAAAGAGCTAGTATCGTGATCAGGATTAGAGGTAGTCGAGCAACCTGATAGCGCAACAGCGATTGAAATTGAGATGGCACAGAGTGGTTTGCGTAGGTTCATAATTATCGTTCTCTGAAAATGGGATCGCAGATAGTGTGGTAGAAACCTTGGCAATTGCAAAATGAGTCAGTGAGCAAATGTGACCTAAGTAGATAAATTAGTAAAGTTTTACTAAAACGAGGCATTGTTTGCCATAAAAAAACAGCGACTCGAAGTCGCTGTTAAATGATGAGTAAATGCGGTGTTATTGAATCACTGGGCCGAAACCGTGACTCCATAAAATGATGCTGGTGGCCATTAAGCTAACGAGTAACACAAGACCCGCAGTAACCACCGAGCTTGCATACATGAAGCCTTTGTCTTCTGGGATATTCATCATAATAGGCAGGCCAGAATAGAGTAGATAGATGGAATAGGCGATGCCACATAATCCGATCATCATCATGAGCCAAAGTGTTGGATAGAGTGCGGCTAAACCAACCATAAACATCGGAGTTGCGGTGTAAACAACAAGCTCAAGTGCAACGGAGTAACTCGGAGCAGTGTCGAACGTTTTTGCCATCCAATAGGCAATATAGGCAAGGGCAAATACACCACCAATCAATCCAGCATACAGTCCCACTGACATTAATAATGCACTTTTGGGTGTCAGCAGCAGTGTTTTAGATATACCAAGATCCCAACCAATGTATGTATTCGCAATGTAGGCGCATACGGTAGGAATTAACGCAATGAATAGGAGGTGGGTTAAACTGCTAACCAGTGTCTCCTTGTGTAACCCAATCTCTTGCCACTCTTTCTTTGGGTGAACATACAACCCCATGATGTGATTCAATACCATTTCAAAACCCCTTTGTTAACGATATGTTAAGTAATTGGTCATAAAACAAGCTTAGTCAAGTTTAACCAGAGTTGTTAGATAATTTAATAGAGTTACCTCTCATAATTGATGGTTTATTAATCAGTTGGATTATTTGTTGATAGCAATACGAACTAAACCTGAGTGGTTAATTGTGGTGCGAATGGCCAAGAGTAGAGTGGTGGTGACCGAAATACTCAGCATGACAAAAATGGCCACCAGAATAACCAATTGATATTTGATTGCCACCATAGGGTCAACGCCTCCAAGGATCTGCCCGGTCATCATGCCGGGTAAAGTCACTAACCCCGTGGTCGCCATTGACGCGATGATTGGGGCGAACGATTGTTGTAAAGCACTACGCACAAAGGGTGATGCAGCAAAGGAGGGCGAGGCCCCTAACGCCAATGCGCCTTCATATTCGGATTTTTTCTCTTTAAAGGCAGTATAAAGACGTTGAAGTGCAATGATGTTCCCACTCAAACTGTTGCCTAATAGCATTCCTGCCAGTGGGATCAGATACTGACCGCTATACAACGGAGTCGGTTTAAGCAAAGCGATAAGCAGCAGGCAGATCATAGGAACAAGACCAAATAAAAGGCCAGTAAGCACAGGAAAGTAGAGTATTTTTTTAGGCAGTCCGGTACTGTCAACAATGGCGCTCGCGCCCACACATAACATCACAGCGAGCCAGACAATATTGAGCAGAGCGCTATTAAGATCAAACAAAAATTGCAGATAAAGGCCAACTAACGCTAACTGAGCGGTCATTCTTATCACTGAGGTTGATATTTTTCTCCCCAGCTCTAATTGGAAATAGTAATTGATAGAAAAAGGGATGATCAAAACCGTCATGAAAAGTCCAAGTTCAAACCAAGAGATATCGATAGATGACTGCATAACAAGCCCAAGCAATGATAAACTGCTTACAGAGTAAAATTCGCCAATATAAAAGTCTAGAAATAAAAGGGTAGATGTTTGATTTAACGCAATTGATCGTCATAAATTCTTTATCCAAGTGATGATATCTATTAAAGTAATGGATTGAATTAAACCGCATAACAGGCAGAATACATGTCACGGATCAGACAAAAGAACCAAGAATTAATTATAGAAGTTGCCTGTCACTTGTTTGCTGAGCAAGGTTATGCGGCCACTAAAATGGCAGATATTGCGAAACAAGCGGATATTCCTAAACCCAACGTATACTACTACTTCAGCACCAAAGACAATCTCTACCGCGCGGTGCTTAACACGGTTATTCAACCATTGTTAGAGGCATCAAAACCGATTGAGCTGTTAGATGATCCCGCTGAAGCACTCACCGAGTACATCAAAACCAAACTGCGCATCTCTCGCGATCATCCTGATGCCTCCAAGGTGTTCGCCAATGAAGTGATGTCCGGCGCCAAATCCTTACCCAGTGATATTGCCAACGAGCTGTTGGTTCAGTCAAAAATGATGGTGAGTAAGTTTGAAACGTGGAGTGAGCAAGGAGTGATGGCCAAGTTATCACCGCAACACTTGATGTTTACCATCTGGGCGGCCACTCAAACCTATGCAGATTTTAGTTGGCAGATCTGTAATGTGATGGACAAACCCAAACTGGATGACAATGACTTTGCGGACGCAGCGGACTTTTTAACTCAGTTTGTGATTAATGGGTGTCAGATAAAACAGAGAGAGGAAGCCGAAAGACTATAAAGTTTGATCAGTTTTAAACTCGTTTTTGGACAGGAATGAGTTACACACTTTCATCATTTGGAATAGCTACGACCTGAGAATCATCTTCATAAATAATGTGACCAGGAAGATTTGATGATAACTCAGTAACTACGAAGCCACACGCTCCACATGAGGAATAATAGCTATTACATGATCAATTATGTCAACCGCAGTATCCTTAAACCAACAGACACCTTTCAAGCTGTCTGGCTTGTCAAAAATATCTGGGATAGTAAAAGAATCCATTAACCATTCTAGGTGACTATCAAGATCGATTTTGTCAGAACCTGTAAGCTTTTCCTCTAGACTAAGGCGGTACGCAACACCTAAAATCCCCTGATTAACGCCTGACTGTTTATTGATGTGCCCAACTACAAAACGCTTGAACATTGCTTATACATTCCTCGTAATTTAGTGATAAAGAATCTAATGTGTGACTGAATTCAGGATAGTTTGCCCTTTCAAATAAAAAATAAAGCACAACCGACTATTACAAAAAATTCAAAGCCCATGACAAACTATTGGTTTATAACTTTTTTCGACCTATGTTCACTTTGAAACATTACTTTTGAAAAAAAGTAAGTCAGTTGATGCTTCATTAAACCGAGAGTCTAATCCGGTGTAACAATAAATGGGGCATAGGCTTGCTAACGGTGATCGCAGTAGCACTACCTTGGACAAGCTAATGCTCAATAAGTGATTTATGGCTCATTTGTTGATGCAAGATACGAATAACAAAAATACCGCCAAAATCTTGTTCCGCTTTTTTTGAGAGCTTATACGTTCAATTTTGCCTTACGCATTTTGGCAATATCTTTTAAAGAGAAGTTAGATTCACCACTTTGCTCGCCCTCGTCAATAGCAGAACGTAATTGACCAATCTGCATCTCTTGCTGTTCTAGCAACCTTAAGGAACTTCTCATTACTTCACTTGTTGACCCATAACGCCCTTTTTGAATTAATTTTTCGATAAAATCATTCAGTGGATCGCCAATTGTCACGCTAGTTGTACGTTCCATACATGACTCCAATAGTGTATGAATAATTAACACAATTATAGAGCCTTATTGTTGAACACGTAAAAATCCGATCAAAGTCATTAGCTTATTCTATCTATAATTATGCTTCTAGTTACCCAGACTTTGAAGGTATTTAATAAACTCGGAGAAGTCTTCTGCGTCCGCCTTTCTTAGGCTGGAGATATAGGAGGAACGCTCTTCAGTCATGTTTTCAAGTTTGGCGTTTGCCCATTTCATCGGCTTCTCACCGAGTAGATATACTCGAACAATATCAGTGAAAACGCGTGAGTGACGACCATTGCCGTTAACGAATGGGTGGATCTGAACCAGGCGATGTTGAATGCGAACAGAAAGCTCAAGATTATTGTAATGTTTGAATTCGATCCAACACCTAGCATCTTCAAGAAAGTTGTGTAGATCAACAGAAATGTTTTTCGGGTCGACACCAATGTTAAGTTCACGTTGTCTGAAGATTCCAGCCCACTCCCAAACGTCGCCAAAAAGAGCCTTGTGCAAGTTAGTCACAAAACTCCGTTCAAAGATATTTTCTAGTGTTGGGTTTGTAAGCTTACTTGCCCACATTTGCCCCTGAAGTATGTTGGCGGCTTCAAGTTCGTTCAATTGCTCACGAGTATCAACATGTTTATGCTTCAGGCCCTGCATATCATCAGGGGAGAGAGGAGTTGCTCCCTCTGGATTTTCAACTGATGTCGTCAATAGCTACTCCTTAGTGTCATTCCAAAGAGCACGCCCACCTGATTCAATCACCTGTTCTTTGATCTGATTAAGAAGCCGATTTTGAGCCTCTTCATCGATAGACTGTGCCTCTAAAAACATGTTCTGAGAATTGGCATCTAGGCTTCTAGAAGCGATGTCTGTTGCCCTGTCATCAATAATGTCTTCAATGGGTTTTCTTGGTACCAAAGCATAAGTTAGATCACAGTTGAGTTGTTCGGCTAGATTTTTAAGTTGGTTTAGAGTGATATCACCTTCGGCCTCTCTGCGCTCAAGAACAGAAATTCGATTTCGACTTAAACCCATTTTTTCGCCAAGTTGAGCGCCTGACATCCCAAGTGAAATTCGGATAGTTCTGGCCCATCCCTCTTTAGGTATTTTGAATAAACGAAACCCAACCGCCGAGTTTGCAATAGCTCTATACTGATGCATCACTGTCGTTTTGACTGTGTTTTTTGGGTTACTTCGGGTGAAATACATGGTTTCACTCCCTTGAGAATAGTTATGTCTTGATTTTATTGTAATCCAAAATAGATACACAAACAAGATAAGCGTATTTGATTAAGGTTACGTAAATATTATTTTGTCATCAATTAAGAATACATAA
>JAESQY010000003.1 GCA_016764915.1 Aliivibrio sp.
GTTAGAAAGTCCCGTCCACTCCGCCATATTTGAGAAACCTGAGTCTAACGATTCAGGTTTTTTTTCGTCTGTATAAAATGATGAGTTAATGATTAATTATTTTCATCAAAAAAAAACCCCAGTCAAAAACTGAGGTCCATAACAATAAGGGGGATGTTATTAAAAATTACTGCATATTTATTATTGTAGGAGAGAAATCTGTAGTGTGTTTATTTGAGCTAATAACCAAGTAACAGCAAGAAGATCAGCGCTGCCTCCCGGACTTATATTTCTCTGAATTAACTGTTCATCAAACTCAACCAATAGTGCTTCAATATTACTATTACTGCTACCGCCTTGGCTTATTAATCTTCTTGAATACGTTTGTACGTAAAAAAGACCTTCTAAGCCTCCGCGTGCCACCACGTTAGTATCAGAGTTAATTGACATTAAACTTAATAAGGACTGCCATAAAGCTTGTTCATGAGAGTGCCCTAAATTGATTGCTTTCTCGTAACTAGGAAGCCCATGTTTAATTATGGTCGCATAACCTGACTCGGCCTCACCACGTATACCAGTAAGGCCATGATCTTGATATAATTTTTCACCAGAGGAGACGGCTGCAGACTGGTTAAGCTCTAACTCTTTTTGAGTTATACCACGAGTCATTAATGCAACAGATTCACTGATAGCTTCAGAGTAGATGGAGCGATTATTACCTGCTAACCAACCCACAACACCACAAACAAGACCAAGTGAAAAAATCATACCCTTATGTGTATTGATGCCGTCAGTTGCTATAAACATCTGACGTTCACAAGAGATTCCAATTGGTCGTAAATGGATCAAGAGTGACGATAAATCTTCCAGTTTATGCTCATAACCTGCTCGCACGAATTGTGCTAAGTATGGTTTAATCGCATCAGCACTCTTTTCGAAGGTAGTAATATCCATATCACTATGTGACCCATTGGACGTCACATCAACTAAACCTGGTTTAGGGGTTAAGTTCACTTCAACCAACATAGAGTGATAGGCAAGATCACCGATAACTTTCGACAGTTCAGTCGGAGTTAATTGCCAATTACTATGCTGTGGAGCGCTGTCTACAAGAAGACTTATCGCCGAATTATGCATGGGTTATCATCTCTTCAACTTTGGTTAATAAAGAATCAATAGAGTGAGCTCTTGAGCGTATGCAGAGAACTGCGTCATTGTCACAAACTAAGCACTGTCTCTTCTTTATGCCTAAACCATTTCGACTAACAATTTGTCCATCGATATTGATGACATCAAGATCCATTAACCGCCCAAGTTTATGAGTATGTTCGACTCTCATCATCGCTTGCTTCAACAGCGTAACCGTCTCTGGCTCAACAATGAATATAGCTTCTTGGCCAGTATTCTCATGAATGATCTGACGTGTTAATACAGGCCAAGCATTACTTGAGCATATCTCTGTAATAGCCGAAATACCTTGCTCAAAGACTGTGTTACTCATTATGCTGATTTTATTTCTACCCGGCATATTGATAGTAAAAGAGATCAAAGGAAGCGAGTATTTATCAAGCCACGCTCTTTGTCTTTTTACTCGAGCTTCCTTATTCTCAAGAATCTCGCAAAGGCCAACGGGTATGTTAGGGTTGTATGTCATCTTTTACCTGCCTAATACAATCAATGATTGAACCATCGCGGTAATGAACTAATGCAACAACGCGATCGGTAAACTCAATTGGCTTTGGTATTCCTGTGATCATAAGAGCTCTGTTTTTCAACTCTTCGATGCTAACTATAGGAAGCCCCGCTTTTTGAAGTCTTTCTTTTAACTCTTCACGACGTGGGTTAACAGCAATACCTTGATCAGTGACGAGAACATCAATGCTTTGTCCAGGTGTAATTACATTGGTCACGTTTTCAACCACTGTAGGGATTCTTCCACGTACCAGTGGTGCAACAATAATCGAGAGATTTGCAGCTGCTGCTGTATCACTGTGACCACCAGACGCACCACGTAAAACACCATCTGAACCGGTGATTACGTTGACATTAAAACCAGTATCAATTTCTAAGGCACTTAGAATGACAACGTCTAAACGATCAACCGCACAACCTTTAGAAGATGGGTTTGCGTACTGATTTGCTGTTATTTCAATATGATTTGGGTTGCGACCTAATGATTCAACAGCCTGAATATCAAAGCATTGAACATCGAGTAACGTTTTGATAAGACCCTTTTCGTGTAAGTCGACCATTGTTGACGTGATGCCACCAAGAGCAAAGCTTGCAGTGATGTTTTTCTCTACCATGCTGTCTTCTAAGAAGCGAGTTACGGCAAGAGATGCACCACCTGAACCTGTTTGAATAGAGAATCCATCTTTGAAGTAACCAGAGTGCTCAATAACGGCAGCACCCTGCTTTGCGATAAGTAGTTCACGAGGGTTTTTAGTCAAACGTGTCGCTCCACCACCGATTTTACTTGGGTCGCCAACTTCTTCGACAGTGACAATACTATCAACTTGATCCTGGCAAATAGAGGCAGGATGGTTAGGGAAAGCAACCACTTCTTCGGTAAGCAGAATAACGTGCTTAGCATGGTCAGCATCAACTCGAGCGTAACCAAGAGAACCACAACGAGATTTGCCGTGGAAACCATTAGCATTACCGAATTCATCACTGCATGGAACGCCAATGAATGCTACGTCAATGCTAATTTCACCTGTTTCAACTAGATGAACACGACCACCGTGTGAGTGGATATGAACAGGTTGCTCAAGTAGACCATGTGATATTTCATCCGCTAATTTGCCACGCATTGCTGAAGTGTAAATCTTGGTGATAACACCATTTTTGATATGATCTACCAATGGTGCGTGACACTCACTGACTGAGCTTGATGCTAGTGTTAGGTTTTTGAAGCCCATCTCTGCAATCTTAGCGACAACTAAGTTAATTGTCTTATCGCCATCACGAAATGCGTGGTGGAATGAGATTGTCATGCCATCAGTTAAGCCTGAATTCGTAATTGCTGACTCAAGATTATCAAACAGCTTACGGCTCTTTTTTTTCACTTCATCTGTTAGATGAGGCGTGATGGAATTAGCATCAGTAAAAAGAGTGATATTAGAATCGATTAGATCCTGTGGGATTTCTCTTTGTAGTGTATTAGTAGTCATGACAAACCTTATTTTTTAATTCCTGTTTGAGCACGCTGAAGAGTCCAGTGAGCACGTTCAATTATTGGACTATCAACCATCTTTCCATTAAGAGAAATAACACCTAATCCTTTTCTAACACCCTCTTCAGCAGCTTCAATTACTGCTTGAGCATGATCCACTTCTGCTTGAGTTGGAGAGAAAATGTTGTGAACTATTTCAATTTGTGAAGGATTGATTAGCGATTTGCCATCAAAACCGAGTTGTTTAATTTGTTCTGCTTCTTTAATGAAGCCTTGTTCGTTGTTTACATCTGAATAAACAGTATCAAATGCCATGATTCCTGCAGCACGTGCCGCTTGTAAGATAGAGCAACGTGCAAATAAAAGCTCAATACCGTTAGGGGAACGTTGTGTTCTTAAATCACGGACGTAATCTTCTGCGCCAAGAGCGATACCGATTAAACGCTTTGATGCGTGCGCAATTTCCACAGCATTGTTGATGCCTTGTGCGCTTTCAATAGCAGCTAGCATCTTGGTACTACCAACTTCACGACCACACTGCGCTTCTATTTCAGCAATGTGTCTTTCCATCTCAATAACATCTTCAGCGGTATCTGTTTTAGCGAGACGTACAACGTCAGCGCCACCACGAACAACAGCTTGAAGATCTTTAATGCCGAATTCTGAATCAATTGGATTTACACGGACAACGGTTTCAATATCTTGATATAACGGGTGTTGAAGAGCATGAAAAACGAGTAATCTTGCAGTGTCTTTTTCACGTAGTGCAACTGAATCTTCTAAATCAAACATGATGGCATCAGGTTTGTAGATAAAAGTATTGCTAAGCATAGCGGCACTAGCACCTGGTACAAATAACATGCTACGGCGAAGTTTACTCATGATAATTGGCTCCAATTTAGGTTGTCAGTTTCATCTGAAGCTCTAAGCGCTGCTGCTTGAACTCTTGCTTTAATGACACAATCGAGCGCGCCCTTATCATCAACAACAACATGAGCTTGGGTTATCCCCATTGAATCAAGAGTATTTCTGATGGTTGCTTCAATCTCCTCACCAAATTGTTTTTTGACTGAACTGTGTAATTCAACAGTGACGATGTTCTGACTGTTTGGGCCAATTCGAATCAAAATGTCACTTGATTCTAATGTTCCTGCTAGAGCTTGCTGGACAATATTCATGTATGAACCTTGTTATTTATATGCGTAATTTATCTGTAGTCGTGTAACCGCTTAAAGCTATCGTTGAACAATAACTTTTATGCGGCGACAAAACTGTTGGTAATCAATTTCGATATGGTGCTTTTTTTCTGGTGATATTTGCAAATGTGTTCGTAAGTACTTTCTGGAACGAGTCTTTTGACTTCTGATAAATTACCCTGTGCTAACAGAGCTCTCACTCTAGATGCTGAAATGGGTACTTTATCAACAGAAATTCTTTTAATTTCACAGTAGTTAACTGGTTTATTGGATATATCCTCGGTGTTCAGCCAGTACTCCATCTGTTCATTGTAAAAATTGGTCACAGTGCAGAATGGCTCAGTACCAACAAATCTATCAGTAATGCCAAGAGAAGGTGCAATGTGATTTCTAAATAGCTGAAGGTCAATGGCAGTATGACAATAGTCAATCATTCCTTTCTCTTTAATAAAGTAGCTCGGGAATGTTGCTCGGGAGATCATATAGTCAGAACCATGATGTATGGTGACGTTTTCAATATCGCAGATCCCTTCTTTGATCATGGTTAAACGTTCATGAAAGGAGAAGTAAGAACGGTCTGCTCTAACAATAAATAGGTGCAACCAATCACAAGACTTTGCTGCTTCTCTTACCAGATATTGGTGGCCTAGAGTAAATGGATTAGCATTCATGACAATGCTGCCAATTTTTTCGCCTTCTTTACGCTGGGTACTCAGTTCATTGCAATATTCATTGATTCTATTACTACTGTTTTCCATGAGAGTGACTTTGTCATTCACACGTGCAATCGAAAAGAACCCAGCTTGTCCGAATGTCTCTTCATTTTCTGGCTTGGTAAATAGGAAAAGATTAAATTGTCCCATCTCATAAGCAAAGTTGACTAATTCAGTGAGTAGCTTTAATGAAAAGCCATTTCCTCTTAGTTTAGGGGAGACATTGATTGATTTAAGGACATTACCGGCTAGTCCGCCACAACCTATTATCTCTTGCCCACTGCGGGCAATTAAAAAGTATTCAACATCATCATCGACGCTTAAATTTGAATCTTCAAGAAAATCAATGACTTGTTGCATTTTTATTTTGTTATTTGCGTTTATTCTTGAAAAATCATATGTATCGAACATGGTCGTAGGCCTTAATCAACGTTTGGTTGAAATTTAGCGCTTTAGTGAGGGGAAAAAATGGATGTGCCTCACCTTTTTCAAGTGCTTTTTTGGTATTAATAATTTTAATGATTTTATTTAATAAGTTATTGATTTTAATCATCTAAAGTTAAAACCTTTAAAATTAATAAAGCGAGTTAAAGTTGCTTCGATGAATGACGATTATCACAAAAGAGTTTTCAAATATTGTTTACATTGTGCAATGAGCTCAAAGCCACTTTTTATTGGCACTTTGAGCACTTCAAGGCGATGTAAGAATTCCGGAATAAATATTTTTAATAGTTGAAATGGAAATACGCGGAATGTCAGTTGGCATTATGTATTCGTCTATTTATGTAGAGGGTAGCTATATACAGCTGCTCTCTTCTTATCTTATAGGTTGGAGATAAAATGGAGCAAAGTTCACTATTTTGGGAAGGCGTGAATTTAATGATGTTGGGCATGGGTTTTGTGGCGACATTTTTAATTATGCTTGTTGGCGCAACAACGGCTATGTCAAAAGTAGCACAAAAATTTGTTGTGCCTGTTGAACCCACAGCATCAAGAAAGCAGCCTCAAGCACAAGGTAAAGATAACGCTACTTTAGTTGCCGTATTGACTGCTGCTATTCATCATCATAAGAAATGCCTCTAGGAGAGAGTAGATGTCAAAAATTATCAAACCCGTCGGAATTACCGACGTAGTATTAAGAGACGCTCATCAATCACTGTTTGCAACTCGTCTTCGCATTGATGATATGTTGCCTATTGCTAGCAAATTGGATGAAATTGGATACTGGTCTCTCGAAAGTTGGGGAGGCGCGACCTTTGATTCTTGCATTCGTTACCTAGGTGAAGATCCTTGGGTTCGTTTACGTGAACTAAAAAAAGCAATGCCAAAAACTCCACAGCAGATGTTATTAAGAGGGCAGAACTTACTGGGCTACCGTCACTATGCTGATGATGTTGTTGATAAATTTGTAGAACGTGCTGTTGTTAATGGTATGGATGTATTCCGTGTTTTTGATGCAATGAATGACCCACGTAATTTACAACGTGCAATTTCAGCGGTTAAAAAACAAGGCGCTCACGCTCAAGGTACTATCTGTTATACCACCAGTCCTGCTCATAATTTGCAATCTTGGGTTGATATGGCTCAGTCTTTGAGTGAAATCGGTGTTGACTCTATTGCAATTAAAGATATGGCTGGCATCTTAACGCCATATGAAGCGTACGACTTAATTAAAACACTAAAAAGCCAAGTAGATGTTGATTTGCATTTACACTGCCATGCAACTGCAGGTTTAGCGGATATGACGCTAATGAAAGCAATTGAAGCGGGTGTTGACAGAGTGGATACTGCGATCTCTTCAATGAGCTGCACTTATGGTCACCCTGCAACTGAATCAATTATTGCACTTCTTGCTGGTACTGAGCGTGATACAGGCTTAGACCTAAATAAAGTTGAAGAGGTTTCTGCTTACTTCCGAGAAGTTCGTAAGAAATATGCAGAATTTGAAGGCCAGTTAAAAGGCACAGATTCACGTATTTTAGTTGCTCAAGTTCCTGGTGGCATGCTAACTAATATGGAAAGCCAATTAAAGCAGCAAAATGCAGCGGATAAATTGGATGAAGTTCTACTAGAAATCCCAAAAGTAAGAGAAGATTTAGGTCACTTACCATTAGTAACACCAACCTCACAAATTGTCGGTACCCAAGCGGTTATCAACATACTGATGGGCGAGCGTTATAAAACCATTACTAAAGAGACCGCTGGCGTACTAAAAGGGGAATATGGCAAAACACCAGCAGCCGTCAATCTAGAGCTTCAACAGCGTGTACTTGACGGTGCTGAGCCTATCACTTGTCGCCCTGCTGACAACATCGAAGATGAAATGGTTTCTCTTGAGCAAGAAGTTATTAAAGAAGCTAAAGAGAAAGGCATCACACTTGCTGATGACGTAATCGATGATGTATTAACTGTTGCTCTGTTTACACAGGTTGCTTGGAAGTTCCTTGAAAACCGTGGAAATCCAGAAGCCTTTGAGCCAGTACCTACTTTAGAATCTGCGAAAAAAGCGCTGCAGAGCGGTTCGGAAGATCAGCCGGGTGTTTACACTGTTAAAGTTGAAGGTCAGAGCTATGTAGTAGAAGTGAATGAAGGTGGAGACATCACCCAGTACGCTGCAATTACACCTGCTGGGAAATCTGAGTCAGGATTATCTCCTGTTGGCGAAGGCGAGCCAATGGCTGCTCCTTTAGCCGGTAATATCTGGAAAATCATGTCAAAACCTGGGCAGCAAGTAGAAGAAGGCGATATTCTTCTTATACTGGAAGCAATGAAGATGGAAACTGAGATTAGAGCACCAAAATCGGGTGTTCTTCAATCGATGGATGTATCTGAAGGCGATTCTGTGCAAGTTGGCGATCAACTGTTGTCGATAGCTTAAGGAGTAATCATGGATCAGATATTATCACTTATTAACAATTTTGGTTTCTTCCACTTACAGTGGGGGCAAGCGGTCATGATTGTTGTTGGCCTTGGTTTACTTTACTTGGCTATTGTAAAGCAATTTGAACCTTTACTATTGGTTCCAATTGGTTTTGGTGGCATTTTAGCAAACCTACCTGATGCAGGTTTAGCCATTTCGGCCGTTGAAAGTGCGTTACACGCTAGCAAACCAGAAGTACTTGCTGCGTTTAGTAATGTACTGGGTATTGCTGATTCAACCGCTGTTGCTTTAAAAGAAACGCTGAAGCTGGCGACTCCTAGTCAACTTGCTGAGATTAAACTACTTGCACAAGAGTTTAAGTACTCAGATGGCATGTTATACGTTTTTTATAGCGTCGTGATTGCAACCGGTATTGGTCCGTTGGTTATCTTTATGGGTGTCGGCGCAATGACTGATTTTGGTCCGCTGCTTGCAAACCCTAAAACGCTACTGCTTGGAGCTGCTGCTCAGTTTGGTATCTTTGCAACGGTGCTTGGTGCACTTGGGCTTAGCTCATTAGGAATCATGGACTTCAGTGTTGCTCAGGCAGCTGCGATTGGTATTATCGGTGGTGCTGATGGCCCAACGGCAATATACGTATCAAGCATGCTTGCGCCTGAATTACTTGGTGCAATCGCGGTAGCTGCATATTCATACATGGCATTGGTTCCGATGATCCAGCCACCAATTATGAGAGCGCTAACAACGGTTGAAGAACGTCAAATCACTATGACGCAGCTAAGACCAGTAAGTAAGATTGAGAAGATTTTCTTCCCACTTATGTTACTTATTTTGATTGCGATGTTATTGCCATCAGCAACGCCATTACTTGGCATGTTCTGTTTTGGTAATATCATGCGTGAATGTGGTGTTGTGGAGCGTCTTTCAGATACAGCTCAGAATGGTTTGATTAATATCGTAACCATCTTCTTAGGCTTATCTGTGGGCTCTAAGCTGGTTGCTGACAAATTTCTTCAGCCACAAACGATAGGAATCCTCGTATTAGGTATTATTGCATTTTGCATTGGTACTGCTACGGGAATCTTGATGGCCAAGCTAATGAATAAGTTTTGCAAACATAAAGTGAATCCTCTCATTGGTTCGGCGGGTGTCTCTGCAGTACCAATGGCCGCAAGAGTATCAAACAAAGTAGGTTTAGAGGATAACCCTCAAAACTTCTTATTGATGCATGCGATGGGACCTAATGTTGCAGGTGTTATTGGTTCAGCGGTTGCTGCTGGTGTGATGATCAACTATGTTTTAGGAAGTTAATGTAAAGATCAGGGTCTTTAATAGATCCTGATCAACTTTTCATTGTTATGCAACTGATAGTATTATCTCTATTATACTATCCAATTATTTATGATTGTTATTTATCTGTAAGGTGAATGTGTTGCTTCAGTGGTTACCCGATAGAATCTATTCAGGTTTGTCATTCAAAACTCGATTACTGTTATTATTATCATTAGTTGTGAGTGTGCAGCTTTTCTTTATTGGGTATATCTTTCATATAACATTAAGTAATACGATCCAGCAGCAGGTCGGTACACGAGCGATGGTGCAAGCCAGAGAGATAGCCAGTGATTATGAGCTTATCGAAGCGGTAGAGAAAGACCATCGAAGAGTCGTTCAAAGTTTAATAGACAGATTATCGCCCTTTACAGATGCTGATTATATCGTGGTCGGCAACAATGATGAAGTACGTTTGGCTCACCCTAATCCCAGTAAAGTTGGACTACCAATGGTGGGCGGAGATAGCTCTAGAGCGTTGAAGCTTGGAGAGTCATATTACTCTATCCGTAAAGGAAGCTTAGGTTTTGCCATAAGAGGCAAAGCCCCAATTTTCTCATCCAACAATCAGATTGTTGGTGTCATCTCTGTGGGTTATCTACTTGATAGTATAGATACTTGGTTCTCTTTTTACCTTCAGCCAGTTTTCTTTACGTTGTTGTTAACACTTCTTATCTCGTTTATTGGTGCTTGGGCGTTTTCTACGCACATCAAGCGGCAAATGTATGATATGGAGCCCAATGAGATAGCCCTCTCTCTTCGTCTGCAAGAGTCGGTTTTACAAGCGGTATATGAGGGAATCATTGCTGTCGATACTGACGGTAAGATTGTTACTGTTAATAAAACTGGGTTAAGTATTCTTGGCATTAGTTATTCACGTAAATATCTTATTGGAAGGTTGGTGAGCGAATTTGTCACCCCAGCTTCTTTTTTGCTTTGTCATCCAACGAGCAACAATATTAATGATGAAGTGATAAACTTAAACGGCGAGACATTAATTGCAAGTCGGGTGGCCATTACTGACAGCGGAGATCATTCTGGCTGGGTTGTAAGCTTTAGAAAACGTAATGATATTAATACACTTACGCACCAATTAACCCAGGTTCGTCAATTTACTGAAAACTTTAGAGTTGTGACTCATGAGCATGCAAATCGGTTATCAACCATCAGCGGATTGATACAGATAGGTGCTTATGATCAGGCATTAAAAACAATTCGTAGTGAAACTGAAAATCAACAGCAGCTGATTGACTATGTATCACATACTTTTAATTGCCGAATTATCGCGGGTTTACTGTTAGGAAAATACAGCCGTGCACAAGAGCTGGGTTTAAAACTTGAATTTGACACAACCTGTCTACTTCAAGCTGAGCCCGTCAATATTTCATCTAATGAGTTAGCTGCTGTGATTGGTAACTTGTTGGATAATGCTTTTGAAGCAACATTAAAAAATCCCAATAGCAACAAAACAATTATTCTTTTAATTACTGATATTACAGACGAGTTAGTTGTCGAAGTCAGTGACAATGGAGCAGGAATAGATCTTGAAAAAGTTCATTTACTGTTTGAGAAAGGAGCAACGAGCAAAGAAGAAGAGGGTCATGGTATTGGTCTGTATTTGGTTCATCGTTTTATTACTAACGCTGGTGGTGTAGTGATCGTAGATGAAGCAGAGCCACTTGGAGCAATATTTTCACTATTTGTACCTAATAAGAGATGATTAATATGGACATGATAGATGTACTTATCGTTGAAGATGAAGCTAATATCGCAGAGCTGCATACTCAATTCCTACAACAAAGCTTTCGTTTTAAACCCGTTGGAATTGCCAAAAACTTAGCTGAAGCTAGAAATATGATCCGTCTGCTAAAACCTCAATTGATTTTATTGGATAACTATCTTCCAGATGGGAAGGGAATTGATCTTCTAAAAGAGCAACTAGGCACTAAAAACAGCTGTGACATCATTTTTATTACTGCTGCCAGTGATATGGATACGGTTAGAGAAGCAGTACGCAGTGGTGGATTCGATTATTTACTAAAGCCGATTGCTTATGACCGATTACAAGACACATTAAACCGCTACGTTAAATACATCAGTTCGATTAAAGCGAACGACAGTGTGAATCAACGTCATGTTGATTATCTTTTTAATTTCCAAGCGCGTGATATGGAAAGTTCAAATTTGCCAAAAGGCATAGACGAATTAACACTGAATAAAATAAGAGATGTATTTAGTATTGAATCGTCGTCGAATACTGCGGACAGTTTAGGTAAAGAGATTGGAGTTAGTAAAACGACAGCAAGAAGGTACCTAGAATATTTTACAGCGAGTGGTTTTTTAGAAGCCAAAATAGAGCATGGTCGAGTAGGAAGACCTGAGCGAGTATATTATCGAACTGAACATAAATAATAAATTTTTTTGAATAATTAAATTCATATAGCATCTTTAAGTTATTGAATTTACTCTCTATATTCGGGGGAATTAGAGGGGATACAAGTAATTTATAGATAATAACATAAATGATAAAAAGAGCTGAAAACCCAGTTTGATTAAAGTCGTTTAAATTATTTAAGTTAATTCTCATCTGCATAATAAAGAGATACCTTAGTACTGTAGAAGGCTAGTTGGTTAATTGAGTTAACGAATTGTGATGCTAACTTAATGTACCGATTATTATTAATGTAAGAGGTCTTTATGATTTTAACTAATATATCTAACGAACTAAAAACTGAAGAAGCAAAAAGAAACTGGTTTGACTATTGGACTCACTTTTCCGAATCACCAAAATCTTATTGTTCAGAAATCAATTGCTGCAATTCAAACTCACACGGTGCAATTGTTAAAAAAGAAACTCACTTCAAATCTGATACTTTTGTTATTCCACTGTGTGAAAAACACAGTAATAACTACACCTTTCAAATTGAAGTTTCTGATGCAGTTGAGATGATTCCTATTGATTTTTGTCTCTAGAAAAAAGTCAGCCATTATGTTGACTTTTTCGCTTTTAAAAACCAAATGGACAGTGTTGTTTTTTTAGCGAATAATTTTTAACTCGACATTGGTGTTAAAGCTTATTATATTTGGATGTATAGACGTCTAAATGTTTAAGGGAAAGCTTTATGCCAATTAGGATTCCAGATTCACTTCCAGCCTCAGATATATTGCGCAAAGAGAACATCTTTGTCATGGCTAACTCTAGAGCGACCAAGCAAGAGATACGTCCCCTTAAAGTCCTTATCCTCAATTTAATGCCAAAGAAGATTGAAACAGAAACTCAATTTATGCGCCTATTATCCAATAGCCCGTTACAAGTTGATGTTGAACTGCTTCGAATTGATGATCGACCAAGTAAAAACACTCCCACAGAGCATTTAAATACATTTTATCGACAGTTTGAAATGGTCAAGAATCGACATTTTGATGGTTTGATTATTACTGGCGCCCCTCTAGGTTTGGTGCAGTTTGAAGATGTGATTTATTGGGACCATCTACAAACAATCATGGATTGGGCCAATAATCATGTCACCTCGACACTGTATGTGTGCTGGGCTGCTCAAGCAGGTCTTAAATTGTTGTATGATCTGCCAAAGAGAACCCGAAAAAACAAATTATCTGGAGTGTATAATCATCAGGCATTAAGTTGTATCCATCCCATTCTGAGAGGGTTTGATGATACTTTTGTTGCCCCGCATTCTCGTTACGCGGATTTCTCGTTGAACTACCTTCAAGAGCACACCGATCTGGATATTCTTGCGCACTCTGATGAAGCGGGAGTTTACTTAGCTTCAACCAAGGATATGAGAAACGTATTTGTAACGGGTCACCCAGAGTATGATGCAAATACGTTAGACATTGAGTTTAAACGAGATGCCAGTGAAGGTATGGAACCTGAGATACCACTAAATTATTACCCTGACAATAATCCGGATAATCGTCCGATAGCGACGTGGCGAAGCCATGGGCACCTACTGTTTTCAAACTGGCTTAATTACTGTGTTTATCAGCAAACACCTTATGATCTTGATGACTTTGCAAACGCGACTTTTACCAATCACTATGATGTTAAATAGCACTATTTCCACATTTAAAAAGCCAGCAAGATGAAGATGCTGGCTTTAGGTTGTTTCGTTTTTTTCTGACCGGTTAACGCTCTCTCTCTTCCTGTTTGGCTTTTTCAATTAATCGGGTAATCGTTGATCCTTGAATAAGAATTGAGAACACCACTACCGAGTAGGTCATTACCAAGATAATCTCACGAACATCAATGTCCTTTTCGGGTACTACGATGATGCCTGCTGGTATCGCCATCGCCATCGCCAGCGCCAAACCACCTCGAAGTCCGCCCCAGGTAAGAATTTTAACTGACCATGAATTATAACTTCTGTAACGTTTGAAGCCTACGTATGAGAGGAATACACTCAAATAACGGCTGATTAATACCAGAGGAATAGCGATAACCATTAAGACCCAATCTTCTTGGTGCAATTTAAACAGCAGCATGGAGAGGCCAATAAGTAGAAACAAAATACCATTAAGAAACTCATCAACTAATTCCCAGAAGTGATCCAAGTGCTCTTCACTCTCTTTCGAGAAACCAATATAACGAGTCCAGTTACCAATCATGATCCCAGAGACAACCATCGCAAGAGGGCCAGACACATGCAGCACTTCCGCTAAGGCGTAACCCGCTGTTGGAATACAAATAGTGAGCAGTAGTTCCATTGAGTGGTCATTGGTGGCACTGATGAAGTAGTGGAAAGTCAGTCCTAAAGCGAACCCATAAACAATTCCGCCAATCGCTTCTTGAGCAAACAGCTCTACAACACCTAATACGGTTGGTGTTTCTGAGCCAAATGCGATGGTAAATAGAGTGACAAAGATCACTAAACCAAAACCATCATTGAATAATGATTCACCTTCAATCTGAGTAGATATTCTTTTTGGGGCATCGAGTTTTTTAACAATGGCCAATACTGCTATTGGATCGGTTGGTGAGATAAGTGAACCAAAAAGTAAACAATAGATGAGATCAAACTGCATACCAATCATCTGACAAATAAACCAAAGAGCACAGCCGATGAAGAAGGTGGAAAAAAGTGTAGCGCCAAGTGCAAGGGCGGTAATTTCCCACTTTTGATCTTTAAGATGTGGAAGCTTGATACCTAAGCCACCTGCGAACAATAGAAAGCCTAAGATCCCTTTTAACAGAAAGTCTTCGAAGTTAATGGTGCTCAGCGTTTCAGAGGCAAGTTCAGTTAAATGGAACCAGCCGTTTTGCCCTGCAATGATGATCCCTAACGACAGCATCATCGCGCCTGCTGTAATGGCTATCGTGGTTTGCATTTTCCCGATTTTGCTATTTAAAAAAGCAATAAACATTGCTGCTGCAGCAAGGAAACAGAGTGTATTGTAAACCGACATCTCAAGGCCTTTTAGTAGAATTTTGGTTGTTATATTTATTTGTAACAAAGTGTTACTGCGCGCTATTCTCCTGCGCATTTAATCATAATACAAATTTTTTTTCATCGAATCTTAATAAAGTTGTTTAGACGTCTAGATTTCCATACGTTCTGTGTGTAGGATGAAATTTAAGGAAGAATGATGGAATAGAGGGTGTAGCAAGATGGGAAGCAAGATAAAACAGCAAATTGAAGCGTTATTAAAGCAACGAATTTTACTGATTGATGGTGGCATGGGCACTATGATTCAGGGTCACCAATTAGAAGAGAGTGACTTTCGTGGTGACCGATTTGCAGCTTGGACTTGTGACTTAAAAGGTAACAACGACCTGCTGGTATTGACTCAGCCTAAACTCATTAGGGATCTTCATGCTGAGTATTTAGAAGCGGGCGCTGATATTCTAGAAACCAATACCTTTAACTCAACCACCATTGCGATGGCGGATTATGAGATGGAGAATTTAAGTGCAGAGATCAACTATGAAGCAGCGCGTATTGCAAGAGATGTTGCTGACGAATGGACCGGCAAAACACCGGATAAACCTCGCTTTGTCGCTGGAGTTTTAGGTCCAACTAACCGTACTTGTTCGTTATCTCCTGATGTTAATGACCCCTCATTTCGTAATGTCTCATTTGATGAGTTAGTGTTTGCTTACTCTGAATCTACCCGCGCCTTAATCAAAGGCGGTTCTGATCTGATTCTCATTGAAACCATTTTTGACACCTTGAATGCCAAAGCGTGCTCTTTTGCCGTTGAGTCGGTATTTGAAGAGCTTGGTATCGAACTGCCTATTATGATCTCAGGCACGATTACTGATGCATCAGGACGTACGTTATCCGGTCAAACAACAGAAGCATTTTATAATGCCATGCGTCATGTAAAACCCATTTCTTTTGGCCTGAACTGTGCATTAGGGCCTGATGAGTTGCGTCAATATGTCGGGGACTTATCTAAAATCTCTGAGTGCAGTGTTTCGGCGCACCCTAATGCAGGTCTACCTAATGCGTTTGGTGAATATGATTTATCGCCTGAAGATATGGCTGAACACATCAGCGAATGGGCACAAAGTGGATTCTTGAACTTAGTGGGAGGCTGTTGCGGTACAACACCTGAACACATTAAACTCATGGCTGAAGCTGTAGAAGGCGTTACTCCTCGAGCGCTTCCTACTATTGCTACCGAATGCCGACTGTCTGGTCTTGAGCCATTAACCATTAATAAAAACTCTCTGTTTATTAATGTTGGAGAAAGGACCAATGTAACAGGCTCCGCACGCTTTAAACGATTGATTAAAGAAGAGTTATACGAAGAAGCATTAGATGTAGCAAGGCAACAAGTAGAAAATGGCGCTCAAATCATCGATATCAATATGGATGAAGGGATGCTTGACTCAGAAGCTTGTATGGTTAAGTTTCTCAATCTATGCGCCTCTGAGCCTGATATATGCAGAGTACCCATAATGGTCGACTCTTCAAAATGGGAAGTGATCGAAGCTGGGTTAAAGTGTATACAAGGCAAGGGTATTGTTAACTCTATCTCTTTGAAAGAGGGAAAAGAGAAGTTTATTGCTCAAGCGAAATTGGTACGACGTTATGGCGCCGCTGTGATTGTGATGGCTTTTGATGAATTAGGTCAAGCGGACACCAGAGAGCGAAAAATTGAGATTTGTACGAATGCTTATCGCATATTAGTTGATGAAGTCGGTTTCCCACCAGAAGATATTATTTTTGATCCCAATATTTTTGCCGTCGCTACGGGTATTGATGAGCATAATAATTACGCTGTCGATTTTATCGATGCGGTTGGTGATATAAAACAAGCATTGCCACACGCCATGATCTCAGGCGGTGTATCTAATGTGTCATTCTCCTTTAGAGGCAATAATTACGTGCGTGAAGCGATTCATGCTGTATTTCTGTATCACTGTTTTAAACGTGGTATGGACATGGGGATTGTTAATGCTGGCCAGCTTGAAATTTATGATGATATCCCGCACAAATTACGTAATGCCGTTGAAGATGTGGTGCTGAATCGACACAATGACGCGACTGAAAATTTGCTTGAAATAGCCGAAGGGTACAGAGCCAATGCCACTAAGGAAGTGGACACATCGGCTCAAGAATGGCGAACGTGGAGTAATGAAAAGCGATTAGAACACTCATTAGTAAAAGGAATTACAGAATTTATAGTTGAGGATACGGAAGAAGCAAGATTGCTGGCGACGAGACCAATCGAAGTGATCGAAGGGGCTTTGATGTCAGGCATGAATGTTGTAGGGGATCTGTTTAGCGAGGGTAAAATGTTCCTTCCTCAAGTGGTGAAGTCTGCACGCGTTATGAAACAAGCTGTTGCTCATTTAGAACCGTATATCAATGCTGAAAAAGACGGAGTGACCACCAATGGTAAAATTCTGTTAGCAACAGTAAAAGGGGATGTCCACGACATTGGTAAGAATATTGTTGGGGTTGTTTTGCAGTGTAATAACTATGAAATCATCGATCTTGGCGTCATGGTCTCTTGTGAGAAAATTCTAAAAGTTGCCAAAGAAGAGAACGTGGATATCATAGGCCTTTCAGGTTTGATTACACCGTCGTTGGATGAGATGGTGCACGTTGCCAGAGAGATGGAGCGTCAAGGGTTTGATGTCCCTTTACTCATCGGTGGAGCGACAACCTCTAAAGCCCATACCGCCGTTAAAATTGAACAAAACTACAATCAGCCCGTTGTTTATGTGAGTAATGCATCACGTGCGGTTGGTGTCTGTACCTCATTGCTCTCAGATACACTATTGCCTGCTTTTGTTGAGCGACTAAATTTAGATTATGATCGCGTTCGCGATCAACACAGTCGAAAAACGCCAAGAACCAAACCTATAACGCTTGAAGAGGCTCGTAACAATAGAGCCAAACCAGATTGGGATAACTACACCCCGCCCAAACCGAATCAGCTATCAGCTCAAATCTTTGATGAGTTTCCTATCTCTACGCTGAAAAAATATATTGATTGGACACCTTTTTTCATGACATGGTCGCTCAGCGGTAAATACCCAGCGATCTTTGAGCATGAGCTTGTTGGAGAAGAAGCTAAAAAACTCTATAAAGATGCTAACGATTTGCTCGATAAAGTCGAAAAAGAGTCAATGATGACAGTAAGAGGAATGTGTCAAATGTTCCCAGCGAACAGCATCGGTGATGATATCGAGGTGTATAAAGATGAGAGCCGCACTGAAGTGATTAAAGTGCTGCATAATCTGCGTCAACAGACCAAAAAGCCCAAAGGGGCCAATTACTGTCTTTCTGATTTTATCGCGCCTAAAGGGGGTGGAAAAGCCGATTGGATTGGTGCTTTTGCCGTAACTGGTGGTATTGGAGAGCGTGAATTAGCCGATAAATATAAAGCGGAAGGTGATGATTATAATGCAATCATGATTCAGGCTGTTGCTGACCGTTTAGCAGAAGCTTTTGCGGAGTGTTTACATGAAAAGGTGCGTAAAGATATTTGGGGTTATGCGGGTAATGAAAATCTAACCAATGCGGATCTGATTCGTGAAAAGTATCAGGGCATTCGTCCTGCTCCTGGATACGCGGCATGCCCTGAGCACACTGAAAAAGGCGCGCTGTGGGACCTGATGGATGTTGAAGCGAAGATCGGCATGCAGTTAACAAGCAGTTATGCAATGTATCCCGGAGCATCCGTATCAGGCTGGTACTTCTCACACCCAGAGTCTCGCTATTTTGCAGTTGCTAAAATTCAGCAAGATCAAGTGGATAGCTACGTGGCAAGGAAAGGCTGGGATAGCAGTGAAATAGATAAGTGGTTAGGACCTAATATCGACTAATTAATAACGCAAAAATGGCATCGAATTCGATGCCATTTTTATAAGATTACTGACCACGACTCTTTACATTGTCTCTTCAAATAATTTACGGTGTAATTTTTTAATAGTATCGCTTGAATCGACTTCATCAACTAAGAAACAAAGGTTGTGCGGGCTTGCGCCATAACAGATCATTCGAATGTTCACGTTCTCCAAAGCAGTAAACACCTCTTTTGCTGATCCTTTATTATCACTCATGTTGTTTCCAACTAAAGCAACGAGACTTAAACCGTGCTCTACTTTTACTCGGCATAGCAGTTCTAACTCAGCGTGTGCCTCTGGTGGCAGCTGTGGTGCCCCTCCTGAAGTATTGGTTTGATCTAAGGTAAGCGAGACATTCACTTCAGAGGTCGTAATAAGATCAACGGAGATCCGATGCTTGGCTAAGATCTTGAACACTTCAGCAAGGAAGCCATAAGCGTGAAACATGTTCAAGCTGTGCAGGGTGATCATTGTTTGGTTTTTTCGTAAAGCCAATGCGCGAAAAAGCGGCAGACTGTCTACTGACTCTTTCACCCAAGTACCACCTAATTCTGGTGCCTTTGATGAGCCTACAAATACAGGGATTTGTTTACGCATAGCAGGAACTAATGTCGATGGGTGCAAGATTTTAGCGCCAAAATTGGCCATTTCTGAGGCTTCAATAAAGCTGATCTCTGAAATAGGGGTCGCTTTAGGTGCAATACGAGGATCAGTGGTGTAAATCCCTGGTACGTCGGTCCATATTTCTAGACTTTTCGCGTTGATAGCCTCTGCCATCAAAGCGGCGCTGTAGTCGCTTCCGCCACGGCCTAAGGTGGTTGTATCACCATTCATGTCAGCACCAATGAATCCTTGGCTAATGACGACATGCTGCTCACACAGTGGCAATAGGCGTTGTTGAACTAAGGTGGAAATATGCTCTAACTGCGGTGAGGCATTGCCGAAATTATCATCGGTACGAAGCACATCGCGGATATCAAATCGAACAGCATTGCTGCCACGCTCGATTAATATTTGAGTCAGAAGGTGGGTTGATAGAAGTTCACCGCAAGAGACCAGTTGGTCGGTAAGTTTTGCAGATGGTGTGACGGCTGTTTTTTCAGCGATACTGGTGACTAACTCAATAAGCTGTTGAACGTCAGCAGAGATAGCTTCTGGTTTTTTCAGTTGTTTGAGTACGCACTGGTGAATGTCAGACAACTGAGTAATAGCAGCTGTTCGTTCACTGTCAGATTTTATTCCATTCGCCAACTGCACTAATAAGTTGGTTACCCCTGAACAGGCACTGATAACGATTAAACGTGTATTGATGTTGTTTTCGATGATATCGGCACAACGATTCATGGCTTCGTAGTTTGCCACACTGGTTCCGCCAAACTTAGCGACTGTGAAAGGGTTCACTTACCTGTCTCCCAATAATTTTCTAAATAAATAATATGCACAAGCGGCAATGAGATTGGGGGAGTTAGCGACATACTGATAGGGTATTGACCACTAGAAGCTCCCCACCCATTAACAAACAATTAACGGATGACAATCGTAAGGATTCAACCACACGACCGACAAATATGATCCCATTCATATTCATCTCGGCACTGCTCTCCCTGACTTATCTTCGTTAGAGTTGGGCTCTGCGGATAAGCTGCCTAGGCAATGCTCCTCTTCTTTGCGAATAAATAATTTATTTACACCGCTCTCTATTGATACTTTTTTGTTGCTTTATTGTCAATCAATAGCGTCGTGTTTATAAAAAAAATTGCATTATTTATTTGGCAATGAATAGATAGATAAAGATTTTTGCACTATACAGATGTGCTATTTACTCTCTGGAGGTGGCGTTTTGTTTAAATGCACATCCGAAAAATCTTCAACGGGGAACAGATAACTAGCCTCTGCTCGAATGTCTTC
Source organism: Aliivibrio sp. (assembly GCA_016764915.1). Classification (GTDB taxonomy): domain Bacteria; phylum Pseudomonadota; class Gammaproteobacteria; order Enterobacterales; family Vibrionaceae; genus Aliivibrio_A. Next base: position 20,504 of record JAESQY010000003.1, read on the forward strand.
AGCTTGTTTTAATTGCTTTAATCCCTCATAAGCAATAATTAGATTTTTATAGAATGCAGGTCGAGGTTTGCTCTTGATGAGCTCTTCTGACCAGTCGATATAAGATTGGATTAACTCAGGTTTGTTCTGTTGAATACCAAGCTTTAATTGGGTTGAATAGATATTCCAATTATAGCGATCTTGCCATGCATTTGAATTGCTCACTTCAAACAGAATATCGGGTTGTATAGGCCTTGTTGTCTCAAAGCGGGTTAATACGTCGTTGGTATGAATGACACTGAGCATGTAATAGCTGACAGTAATAGGGATAATCAGCGACAACAATCGTAAGCTCACTTTTGTGGGTTGAGTTATATTGATCTTTTTGCGTTTACAGCTAAGTTGATCGACCCAAAACAGCAGTAGAATGAAGGTTATCCAGTGTGGAACTGAATGGTAGAAAGGGTATTCCAGCTGAGTATGAATGGATATAGGCATGAATAGAGCCAATATTGCCAGTCGAGTATAACGCTGGGTTTTAAGTATTCTGTTTACAATGAGAGCAACAGCAAGCAGTAACCCGAGAATTGGGATAATTCCACCTTCTACCGCCCAAAATAGTAGTTCATTGTGCGGATGAGATAGAGAGGGTAGCCCAGGATGATAATTCGCATTAAGGCTATGCTGTTTTGCTGTGTATAGCGTGTATTGTGATTCGAATCGACCATAACCATAACCGGTGAGCGGTTTTTCTAGAAACATATCTAGAGCTTGGGGGAATATATACGCTCTTGCGCTTTGCAGGTTAGATTTATGTATTAATGTCTGTTCAGCGAGTCCATTGCCGTTAGTTTTATGTTGAGAGTATTGAACTAAGGCGATGCTTAAACATAGGCTAACCAATAAGGCGACTATCCATAAAAAGAATCGACGTTTGTTGGTAAAGCGCCACATATAGGGAGCTATCATGACCAATACTAAAATGGCAGATAACCAACCGGTGCGAGAGGCCAATACGACAATCAGCGGAATGGTTAAAACAATAGTGAGCAGTAATAGCACCAGAGAGAGTGGATGTCGGTCATATTTAATTGGTTGCCTAGCAAGTAGGTAACAAGCAAGAGCAAGCCCCGTTGCCAGAAAGCTAGCCATAACATTAGGCTGTTGGAAAATACCATAGGGTCTATTGGTTATGGTGTTATAACCGAATATATTATTGGGCTCTAATAATAAAAATTGCGCATAACCGAATAGGGATTCGATACAGACAGCCAATACAACTAACCATAAGAGCTGTTGTTTTTGGCGATTTGCAAAGGTAAATTGCTGCAGAATCACAAAAAAGATAAAACCTGCCCATAAAGCAATGAGGCGTGGTAAGGCTATTGAGGGCAAAGCATCATTAAAAAAAAGTGGCACAGTGAGTGTGATGCAAACGATGAATAAACCGGCAGTAAATTTGGTGTAGCGCAAGATACCTTGTTTGGCTGTGTGATAAAAACCGATAGCAACCGCAAAGCTAAAGGGGATCCAACTGGCTGCATTAAAGGCTAACGAGAGACCTGCGCCACCAGGGTTTGGCTGGAATAGATGCATAGCAATGATAAATAGAAAAGATAATGCGATGAAAAAAGGTCTGTTGAGCGGAGCATTGCTGTGATCGGGCTCGAGTTGAGTCCCTTTGGTTAGCAGTAATGACATAATAACTAAAGGTACCTTATTGGTCGCTAATGCATAAAATAAAAAAGAGCTGACATTTTAGCACAGCTCTTTTAATTGTTCGGATTTGTGTTTAACTATTTCAAATGGTTAAGTGTTAAGCATAGGTTTTAAAAATCTTGCTGTGTGAGAACCCTTCACTTTAGCTACCTTTTCTGGTGTACCTTCTGCCACGATCTCGCCACCGCCTTGACCGCCTTCGGGACCTAAATCGACTACCCAATCGGCTGTTTTAACCACATCTAAATTATGCTCGATGACCACAATAGTATTACCATTGTCACGTAGACGATGCAGTACGGTAAGCAACAGTTGAATATCTTGAAAGTGTAAACCAGTTGTTGGTTCATCCAAGATATAGAGCGTTTTTCCTGTGTCTCTTTTTGACAGTTCACGAGATAATTTAACGCGCTGAGCTTCACCGCCAGAGAGTGTTGTTGCCGCTTGTCCTAGGCGAATATAAGCAAGACCAACATCCATTAATGTTTGCAGTTTTCTCGCGATCACAGGAACGGGTTGAAAGAAAGTGTACGCATCTTCAACCGTCATTTTTAGCACTTCATCAATTGATTTTCCTTTGTATTTTACATCCAATGTTTCGCGATTATAGCGTTTTTCACTGCAGGTATCACAAGGTACATATACATCAGGTAAGAAGTGCATTTCAACTTTGATCACCCCATCACCTTGGCAAGCTTCGCACCTTCCTCCTCGTACATTAAAACTAAAGCGGCCGGGCTTGTAACCTCTTGAGCGGGACTCTTGGGTACCAGCAAACAGCTCTCTGATCGGCGTAAATATGCCAGTATACGTTGCAGGATTTGATCGTGGTGTTCGACCTATTGGGCTTTGGTCAATAGCAATGACTTTATCAAAGTGTTCAATACCTTTGACTTTTTTATAAGGGGAGGGCTCAGCTGTCGTAGCACCATTGAGCTGAGTCTGCGCAATCTTATAAAACGTATCATTGATTAACGTGGACTTACCTGAACCCGAGACGCCAGTAATACAGGTAAATAGGCCAACAGGCAGATTAAACGTAATGTTTTTAAGGTTATTACCAGTAGCACCGATCAGACTCATGATCTTTTTTGGATCACGTTTCACTCTGTTGGTAGGAACTTCAATTTTTTTGTGCCACTGAGATACTGCCCTGTGAGTGACTCAGGCGTATTAATAATGTCCTCATACTTTCCTTCGGCAATGACGTAACCACCGTGAACACCCGCGCCAGGGCCGATATCTATGATGTGATCAGCGGCTCGAATAGCTTCTTCATCGTGCTCTACTACAATCACAGTATTGCCGAGATCTCGGAGGTGATTTAACGTTTTTAACAAGCGTTCATTGTCTCGCTGATGGAGTCCAATAGAGGGCTCATCAAGTACATACATCACGCCAACTAGGCCAGCACCAATTTGACTGGCTAGACGAATGCGTTGTGCTTCTCCGCCAGAAAGAGTATCAGCGCTACGTGATAAATTGAGGTAGTTGAGGCCAACATTTATTAGAAATTGTAAACGCTCATTTATCTCTTTCATTACTTTTTCAGCAATTTGAGCTCTTTGGCCGGTAAGTGCAAGGTTTTGGAAAAAGCTCATCGCATCACTGATGCTCTGTTCACAAATGACATGCAGTGGCGTATCGGCAATGAACACATTTCGAGCTTCAAGTTTTAATCGCGCACCGTCACAGCTACTGCAGGTTTTATTTGAGATATATTTGGATAGGTCTTCTCGCACAGAGTTTGAGTCAGTATCTCGATATCTGCGCTCTAATGTATTTAGAATACCTTCAAAAACGTTTCTTTTAACTCGAATATCACCGCGATCATTGATGTACTTAAACTCAATTTCAGTGCTGCCTGATCCTGTTAAAATAAGATCTTGGATCTTTTTTGGCAGTGCTTTAAACGGTTTATTTAAATCAAAATTATAATGCTCAGAGAGTGAGGTGAGCATTTGAAAGTAGTAGTAATTTTTTTGATCCCAACCGCGAATTACCCCTTCGGCTAAACTGAGGTTATCATTGCTTATCAGTCGTTTTGGGTCAAAGTGCTGTTGGATACCAAGCCCGTCACAAGTTCCGCATGCACCCGCAGGATTGTTGAATGAAAATAGGCGAGGTTCTAACTCTTGCATGCTGTAACCACAGTGTGGACATGCAAAGTTCGCAGAAAATAGAAGAGGTTCTTTGCTATCGTCATCCATCCAATCAATAACCGCAATACCACCCGAAAGTGCGAGGGTTGTCTCGAATGACTCTGCGAGACGTTGCTGAAGATCCTCGCGCACTTTAAAGCGATCAACCACCACTTCAATGGTGTGTTTTTTATGCAGTTCAAGTGTGGGTGGATCAGAAAGATCGCAAACATCCCCATCAATTCTAGCTCGGATAAAACCTTGTGATGCTAAGTTTTCTAGAGTTTTAACATGCTCGCCTTTTCTCTCTTTTACGATTGGAGCAAGCAGTAATAACTTGGTTCCTTCAGCAAGTTCGAGCACTTTATCGACCATCTGACTGACTGTTTGTGCTTTTAACTCAACTTTATGCTCAGGGCAACGTGGCTCGCCAACGCGGGCATACAGCAGTCTTAAATAGTCATAGATTTCGGTAATGGTACCAACGGTAGAACGTGGATTATGAGAGGTGGACTTTTGCTCAATGGAGATCGCGGGTGATAACCCTTCAATATGGTCGACATCAGGCTTTTCCATCAATGACAAAAATTGACGAGCATACGCTGACAGTGACTCAACATAACGTCTCTGGCCCTCTGCATAGAGTGTATCAAAGGCTAAAGATGATTTTCCAGAACCAGATAACCCAGTAATGACGGTAAGTTTATCTCGAGGGATCGTTAAATTGATATTTTTTAGGTTGTGGGTTCGAGCCCCTCTGATTTCAATCTTATCCATGGTCAATTCTTGTTATTGTTGAAAATGGTGATCAGTATTACACATAGATTGGGCAGTGAAAAGTAAAAGCACTGGATAAATCAACAGTGAAGTCCGCCAGTTTATTCTGCCTTGACTCTTGGCATGACTCTGACCAAACAAGCAATAACCAGAATTACGATAAAGGTAACGGTATTGGCAGGAGGCTGAAGATTAAAGTCTACCGATATGTGAATTAGCATGCCAACAATGGCCATAAAACAGCCCAGCGCAATACCCTTCATAAAGTTGCTGTGTCTATTTCGAATGGTAGAAATTGATTGATATAAACAGTAGAGAATTGAGGCTGCGAGCAGCAGTGTCGCGGGTATACCTGATTCAATCGTGAACTGTAAGTATTCATTGTGAGCGTGATCATAAGCCCCGACATCTGATTGGGTGTATGACGGAAATATTGAGTAGAAGCTCCCAGCTCCTGTGCCTGTTAGTGGATAATCTTTGATTATATCTACACCCCAGATAACCACTTGATCTCTTGATTCTTGTTGTGCTGAAGTATCAATCAACCGCTGTTTGACCTTTTCTAGTCCAAATAAACTGCCGACAATGAGTGTATCGATTAATAGAATACTGATGATCAATCCAGTAAGTGCTCTTGGTCGATTTTTGTATAGTGTCAGAGCGACAAACCCTCCGATGACCGTTGTCGCAAAAAAGGCACTATTGCCCATTCTAGAACGAGTCATGACCAATGCAATGACCATAATAATCAAACTTAAACGAATCATCATTTTAACGCTAAGAATGGCCGTTACCCAACGGTTAAGTCGAACGGCCCAATTTCTTGATGGTGTAGAGTGAAGCTCTGTAATTATTAGCCCTATACCCATAGTAAGTACTAACATTAAATAGTTGGCTAGATGATTTTTATACACAAAGGAACCGGTAGAAATATCCACTTCCGGTAGAGCGAAGATTGGGCTGACATTAATTTTAAGTAGTACCATTAACGAGCCATAAAATGCTTGAAAAGTAGCGCTGATTATCAGAATAAGAATGACCGTTTTTATTCGTTTCGCTGAAGTGATGAGTAGTCCGGCATTAAAAATGACTAACGTATATGCGAGCCCTTTTAATAAAGAGATCAGAGACTGCTCTCTGTCTAAAGAGAGGTAAAAATGGGGAGCGTTAATGCTGTGGTAAATAGCAGCAGCGTTCGGAGAGAGCCATTCAACGATTAGGTTTGGTAGGGAGATGATTTGAAGCAGAGTCCAAATTTGAAAAAGTCCAAACGGTATCAATAACCACTTAACTGGTTTCAATATAGTCCAAGGAATTGAACCTTTGTAAGCGATGATGATAAACAGCGTTTGTAATGAAACGATAACTTCAAATAGAGACCAAGCCCATGCACGGTTAGACGCTAGTGGGATTGGAATCCAAAACAGAAGAAACAACAAAATGAAAAATGAAAAACGCTCTAATGGTTTTAACACAAATAGTGCCGCGTAATCGTCTAGTTAGGAGAAACAACGCCGCCACCGCCACCGCTTCCTGGAGAACCAGGATTAGGCAGTGAAGGTGAGTCAATGCCGTTGCTACTACCACCACTTAATGCCGGTGATGCAGATGCTGGTGGCGTTATCAATGCGGCGGGTGTTGGTGATACTTGCGCAATGATTTGAGATTCGATACCCGCAGCGGTTGGCTCTGCAACAGACGTTGGATCGAGCCCTGCCAATAGTGCTGAGGTAGTAATCAGTTCAGGTGCAACACCTTGTGCTCGTGCTGCTATGGCAATTTGCTCTGCTTGTTCGGGAGCTGTGGTCATTGCTGCAATTAAAATATCTTCAGCTAGTGAAGGTTGAGCAATAAGTGCTGCTGTGACGATAGAAACGGCACTGTCAGGATTTGCACTGATTGCAGCCGATATAATCGATGATGTATCTTCGGGGTAATCACTGATTGCAGCAATAATAATGCTTTCTGCTTGCTGCGGTGATTGAGATATGGCAGCTTGAATAATGGTCGAAATACTGTCTGTTAGCTGATCTGGAGCGACCGCATTTGCGGCTATTACTGCTTGTTTTGCTTTATGCTTAGGAATTGAAATTGCTGCAGAGACTATTTGATTTGCTTGCTCTGGTGCTTCAGCTACGGCATATGCCACAATGGCCTGAATTTTAGCCGGTTCTTTTTCAACTAACAGTGCAACAGATGCTGAAAGTTGCTCTGGTGACTCTTTTGCTATCTTTTGAATCAGATCAACTAAAGACAGTGATGAGGACTCTATGTTTGCACTCAGGGCAGGTGATACGACTGAATGTGATGCTGTTTCAGCATTAATATAACCAGCTGAAGACAACAAGGCGACAGTGAGCGCCGCAGAAATGGCCGAGTGTTTCATATAATATCCCTATTATTTATTTTAATAACGCCTGCATTATAAATAGATATGGATGATAAGTCCAAAGTGGAAGTAAAAACCCTACTTTTACCATGCTTATATCAATATAAAGTTTTTACTGTCTACTTCTATTCATTGCAAACGGAGAGTCTAATCTGACTGAATTTGATAAGGTTACAGGCTTTATTTTTATTTTCAGAACGAGATATCAGCATCTCAACTCTTGGTTTATGTCGGCTGTTTTTTAGTTGTCTTATTAACGTATTACTAAAATAAATGCGTTGCTTTGTGGTCAACCTATCCCAATCTGAGATACCAAACTCAATCACCTTCTCCGCAGTATCAGGGTCATAAGGACCATACTTGATCGCTTTCTCTAGATAAACGTATGCGGTGGCTTTGTCATCAAGCTGCCAATAATAAAAAGCAAGTTGAGCATAATTTTGTGGCCAGGTTGGTCTAAGTTGCAGACCTGCTAATTCATAATCAATCGCGTATTGCAGAACGGTTTTATCTTGTTTGAAAAAAGCACTCCAAGCAAAGTGATTCGCCGCTAGGGTTAAATAGTAGGGGTGAGAGGGCTGAAGTGCTAGCATCGAGTTAACTAAAGAGGTTGACTCGGATAAGCGCTCTTTTGTGTTCGGGATGTTTGAATCCTCTGCCCAAAAACCGTGAGTAGTGGCGACGGCATTCGCGTAAATATTGGCCATACCAAACGGGATGGAAAAATAGAGAATCGTACAGCAGATTAATACTAAACATACGGTTGGTAATCTATTTAGCATCTTCAAATCCACGTTTTATTTCTTCCCCGTGATCTTTTTAGCAAGCTCGGCGGATTTATCTTTCAGGTATTCATTTTCATAACAGTAGTTTGTGGCTTCGATATAACCTTCAACACTGCCACAATCAAAACGACGGCCTTTGAATTTGTAGGCTAGAACACATCCTGATTGAGCTTGTTTTAATAAGGCATCCGTTATTTGAATCTCGCCATTTTTGCCTGGTTCTGTATTTTCAATGATTTCAAAAATATCAGGTGTTAAGATATAACGACCAATAATGGCTAAGTTGCTTGGTGCGGTGCCCGGCTCTGGTTTTTCAACCATAGCGTCGACGCGAAATAGGTCGTCTTTGATCTCTTGCCCTGCAATCACACCATATTTATGGGTCTCATCTTCAGGGACCTCTTCAACCGCGACAATTGAGCAGCGAAATTGTTTATACAGAGCGACCATCTGCTCCAAAACCCCTTTATCTTCATTAACACAGAGATCATCTGCGAGAACGACAGCAAAAGGTTCATCACCAATTAAATCACGGCCAGTAAGAATGGCATGACCCAAACCTTTCATTTCACGTTGACGAATGTAAGTGAAGTTAGCCGACTCAATGATCTCTCGAATTTCATCTAATAGCACTTCTTTATTAGTGCCACTGATTTGATGTTCTAATTCGTAGTTTTTATCGAAATGGTCCATGATCGAGTGCTTACCACGACCTGTGACAATGCACATGCCATCCATGCCCGCTTTGATCGCCTCTTCAACCCCATACTCAATCAGTGGTTTATTGACGATAGGCATCATCTCTTTGGGCATTGATTTTGTTGCAGGTAGAAAACGAGTTCCATAACCAGCTGCAGGGAA
>JAESQY010000105.1 GCA_016764915.1 Aliivibrio sp.
CAAATTAGGCGCAAGTATTAAAATGAGAACGATCAAAAATTCTGGTTTTGAGGTTGAGGTTAGTTTTGAAAAACTAAAAAGTAAAATTTGTAAATAAAAACAGTTTTAATCAAGTCGTATTTTTACCCTTGATTTTATATTAATCTTACCAAAGGGTATAAATCAACGCTAGATGCTTAAGGTAAAATAGCATTTTTATTTAACTAATATTAAGTTAATAGGTTTTCTTTATGCGTTCTTCTATTTATCAACAAATTTTAAAGTTAACTTTGTTAGCATTTCCTAAATTCAATGTTAATTACCGTGCTTTAAGAGGGAATATACTATGTACGTACTAAAAAAAGTAATCTCTTTGTTTTGCTGTTTTCGTGTTGGCTATATTGCGGTTATATTATTATTGGGTTCTCAAATTGCTATCGCAAGTGATTATCAAAACATTAAGCTAACTAATTCAATTCTTTATAAAACCATGCAAATTCACCAAGGTGTATGGCAACCTTCATTGCAAGCATTAGCCAATATAAAGGCATATGATCAACAAAATATTTTGCTGCCTTTTTCAATTAAACTGAAAAATGTTTTCGTAAATAAAGGAGATCAGGTTAATAAAAATCAAGTGATGATAAGTTTTGACTCTGCTCAATTAATTAGCTTGCTTACTGATTATGCCGCAGCATTAAAACAACTGGCTTTAGCTCACCAGCAATTAAATTATTATCATAAAATTTTAGATAAAAAACTAATTCAGCATCGAGATATTTTTACTTCTGAGCAATATATTAATACCTCTAAAAAATTACAAATTGAAACGTGGAGTAAACTTAACCATTACCTAATTGCATTAAATAACCCGATAACTGAAAAATGGCTAAAAAACAAATTAGCTAAGCAAACAATAACCAAGCGATCATTAGCCTATATTGCTGAACTACTTAGCGTATTGCGCGCTCCCTATGCAGGAACGATTCGCTCTCAAATAGCGCAACAAGGCCATCGTTATGCTCAAAATGAAAATATACTGACTTTAGCGCAACTAAATCGGGTTTATGTCAACATTTATATGCCGTCTGAACAAGTATCCTTATGGCAACAAGGTGAAGTATTGTTAGTGGCTAAACAAGGGGGGTTAATACATGATTTACCTTTGTACAGCAGCCAGAAAGCAGGGCAGTTTGATCCAAAAACGGGGATGTCTGTTTTATCGTTTTGGGCTCATAATACTGAAACAAATTTACAACCACAGCAATGGTTAACCGTGCTTAATTTACAGCCGGAGCAAACTGTTTACTGGCTACCTGAGTCAGCCGTAGTTGCGAGAGACGGTAAGTCATGGTGTATTGTAAAAATAACCGATAAACATTATCAAGCAATAAAAATTAAAGTTGGTGGTAAATATAAGGGCAAAGTTCCTGTGATAGCGGGTAGTTTAAAGAATGATCAAAAGGTAGTGATTGAAAATGCTTACGAACTGCTTTATGCCGATATTAACTCATTAATTAAGTTTGTCGATTAATATGATTGCTATAAGGTACACCAATGTTTGAAAAACTGTTAAAGCGACCCATCATTATTATCTTTGCAGCGTTATTATTAATGTTGGCGGGAATATCTTCATTGAGAGGAATATCGGTCGATTTATTTCCTGATCTTAATTATCCGTTAATTAATGTTATCACCCATTTTCCGGCAGGCAGTGCCGAAGATATGGAACAATTAATCACCCGTCCGATAGAAAGTGCCATGATGGGGTTAAATGAATTACAGCGTGTTCGTTCAACGTCTGCACCTGGTTTTTCGCAAGTCACTATTGAGTTTGTTTGGGGTGTTAATGCCGAACAAGCAAGGCAACGTGTGTTTAGCCGTTTGGCACAAATAAAGTCGCTATTGCCAAATAATGCTGAACCAACGTTAGAAAATATTGGCTCGTCTTTAGCACGGTTATCAACCTATTTATTAAAAAGTTCCGATCCTGCTAAATTACGTACATGGGTAGATACCCAGTTATCACCGCAACTAGCAAGACTAAAAGGTGTTGCTCGCGTGCATGTTATGGGTGGTAATGTTTTAACTTGGCGAGTGGATATTGACCCGATAAAATTACAACAAAGTCAAACTAATATCATACAAGTTAGCGAGGCGATTAAAAAAGCCAATGTGTTAGATACAGGCGGTTATATTGCACAACAGGGGAGAGATTTACTTATTCAAACCGATGGTCGTTTACAGTCAATTGATGATTTAAAAAAAGTGTTTATTCGACAATCAGAAGCAGGTTATCCTGTGGTATTGGCTGATGTTGCTAATATTTATCAGGGAGCAAAGCCCCAACGTTATCAAGTATCGCAAAATACTTTACCTGCAGTTGCCGTGACCATTCAAAAACAAGCTAAAGCCAGTAGTTTAGTTGTCTCAAATGAGGTAGATAATTTACTTAACACATTAAAATTACCTTTGGGTGTTGAAATAAGTAAATTTTACGATCAAGCAGAAATAATCGGCTTAACCTATAAAAACATGCGTAATCATTTAATTATTGGTGCTGTTTTAGCGATTATGGTAGTGGTTTTTATCCTCGGTTATAGTCGCACAAGCTTAGTTATCGCCTTAACTTTTCCGTTAACCGTGTTAGCGACTTTTTGGGTAATGCACGTTTTAAATTTAGGCTTTAATTTAATGACTTTAGGTGCATTAACCGTTGCCATAGGCATGGTTGCTGATGATGCCATTATTGTGTTAGAAAATATTGATCGTCACCAACGTTTAGGGGAGACACCGTGGCAGGCAACCATTCGTGGTACAAAAGAAATATTAGCGGCGGATATTTCTGGCACCTTAACTATTTTAGCGGCATTTGCACCACTGGTTTTAGTGAACGGTTTAGCGGGGCGTTTATTTCATCCGTTTGGCTTAAGCTTTAGTATTTTATTACTGTTTTCATTATTGATTTCGGTAACCGTTATTCCTTTAGCTGCTATTTATTGGAGCAAGAACGAAATAAAAAACAATGCGGTGAACAATAAAATTAGCTTGGCAGATCGTTTGGTTCAAAAAGTGACAAAATTAAATATTAATTTACTCGATTATTTTATTAAGTATAAAAAATCGACTTTCGTTTCTGCCGCTATTTTACTGGTGGCTAGTTCATTACTGTTAACGTTTAATCCTATGCGCTTTTTACCTTTACTTGATGAGCATAGCTTAATGCTTAGTTATCAACTTGCCCCTGGAACATCTTTAAAAGAAAGTAACCGTATTGGTCAATTATTAGAAAAACAAATTTTACTTAACCCTAATGTTAGTGGTGTTTTTAGGCGCACAGGCTCGCCAGAATCGTCGTTTTATCTTGAAGGCACCAATCAAGGTGAATTATTGGTGCGTTTAAAAAACAAACCAGAGATAAATGTATTAAAGATAAAAAGCTCGCTTGAACAATTACTAAATAATATGCCTGGCATTGTTTGGCGTGTGAATGAGCCAACGTCAGAAAAACTCGATGAATCTTTTTCGGGAATGCCAACCATGTTTGGTATCACAATTTTTGGCACCGACTTATCAAGCTTGTATAAAGCTGCTGGTCAAGTTGAAAAGGCTGCAAAGCATACGGCAGGCGTATTTGGTGTGGTTAATAATACTAAAATAGCGATTGACCAATTACAGGTAAAGTTATCACCAGAAAATCTCGCCTTACGCAACGTGCAAGCAAAGCAAGCCGCAACCGCTGTTAAACAAGCTATACAAGGTGAAATTTTAACAACGGTGATAAAAAACCAGCAGAATATTGGTGTTTTTTTGCGCTATGATGATAAATATCGCACCAGTGTTGAGCATATAAATAAAGTATTAGTACCTAACATACAAGGACGTAATATTTTGTTAAGTCAAATAGCCGAAATAGAGCAGCATAGTGTTTTTCCTGCTATTGAACATCAATATGGTTTGAGAAGTTTAACTTTAAGCGCTGAAATAGAGGGGGATCCACTTTCAATCATCAAACGGTTAACGAAAAATATTGCTAAGTTAAATTTACCAAGTGAAATACAGGTACGTTATACGGGGGAGTATCAAAAACTTATTGATACTTCAATACAAATGATTGGTGTTATTTTAGGTGCTGCGTTATTAGTGTATGGCATTATTGCTTTGCAATTAGGTAATTTACTTGACCCATTTATTGTTTTAGTAAAACTTCCATTAGATTTTATCGGTGCTGCATTAGCGTTGTTTGTAACTCAACAACCACTTGATCTTACAATATTAATTGGCTTTGTTGCCTTGATTGGTGTATCGACTAATAATGGTATTATGTTATTAACTTTTACACAAAAACTACGAAAACAAGGTTTAGATGCGCTTAGTGCAGTAAAAGAAGCGGCGCGCCTACGTACTCGACCTATGCTATTAACTCATTTAACCACTTTGTTGGCCTTAATACCCGCCGCATTAGGTTTTGGCGAAGGGCCACAATTATTACAACCGATGGGAATAATGTTATTTGGCGGCTTAAGTGTTGGTGCCTTATTGACTTTAAATTTTCTACCCGTTATTTATGTGGCAACTGAAAAGTGGCGTTTAAAATGATAGAGCAAAAATCATAGCTACAGTAATAGCCGTGTGTTGGTGCAACAACGCACTATTTTGGCAAAATACTTTTTTATAAAAATAAGCTGACCTACAGATTTTTTTAGTTTATTCCTGACTTAAGTGCATAGGCATGTAAACTTATAACCTAACTGTATATTCGCATGAGAATAGGTAATTGTAGGCTACATTACTTTGTGGTTTTAGGTAGAATGATTTTTTGATCCATACCTTGTCTATTTATAATTGTTTGAGTTTGCTGAAAACTAATCCACCAAAGATCATTTTAACGCGAGATAGTACATTAACAACAACTTGCCTTAATTAAATATAAAAAAAGCAAGTTATTGTCTATTTTTTTGTTTAAAAAATGACCTTTGCGGTTATTTTGCTAAATGTGCTTTAGTAATTTTTAATACTTTTAAGGTATTAGTAGCCCCAACGGTTTCCATTAAATCACCGTGCGTAAAAATTACCGTGTCGTTAACTTTTAATTTAGCGGTTTTTAACACTTCTTTTAATACCAAC
>JAESQY010000106.1 GCA_016764915.1 Aliivibrio sp.
ATCTATACTCACTTTGTGGTTCGTGAAGATGCTCAACTGCTGTACGGTTTCAACACTGTAAAAGAGCGTGCACTATTTCGTGAAGTGATCAAAGCGAATGGAGTCGGGCCTAAGCTCGGTTTAGCAATTCTTTCTGGTATGACTGCAGCGCAATTTGTAGGTTGTGTTGAGCGTGAAGATGTCTCTACTCTAGTCAAACTTCCGGGCGTAGGGAAAAAAACGGCGGAACGTTTGGTTGTGGAGATGAAAGACCGATTAAAAGGGTGGGGTGACGGTGATCTATTTACCCCAATGAGCGATGAGTTCTTAGCTGATAATAAAGAGGCAGCATTAGCAAAACCTGAAAATGCAAAAGATGAAGCGATCAGTGCTTTGGTCTCTTTAGGTTACAAACCGCTGCCTGCCGCTAAAGTGATATCACAAGTTATAAAACCTGAAATGAGCAGTGAAGATCTGATTCGAGAAGCACTTCGAGCAATGGTTTAAATTGGAATTGTTATGATTGAAGCTGATAGATTGATTGCCGTGGATAACCCTACGTTTAAAGAAGAGGATGTTATTGACCGAGCCATTCGCCCCAAAAAATTGTCCGATTATCGAGGACAGGACCATGTCCGTGGTCAGATGGAGATCTTTATTAAAGCGGCTCAGATGCGCAATGAACCCCTTGACCATCTGCTGATATTTGGGCCTCCGGGTTTAGGAAAAACCACACTGGCTTATATTGTCGCCAATGAGATGGGGGTGAATATTCGTACCACTTCAGGGCCAGTATTAGAAAAAGCGGGTGATTTAGCTGCCTTATTAACCAATCTTGAAGAGAATGACGTTCTCTTCATTGATGAGATACATCGTCTAAGTCCAGTAGTTGAAGAGATTCTCTATCCAGCAATGGAAGATTATCAACTGGATATTATGATTGGAGAGGGGCCAGCAGCTCGCTCTATCAAAATTGACTTGCCGCCATTTACTTTGATTGGTGCCACGACAAGAGCAGGGTCGTTAACGTCTCCACTGCGTGACCGTTTCGGAATTGTACAGAGATTAGAATATTATAACGTAGAAGATCTGCAATTTATCGTAGAGCGTAGTGCAAGATGTTTGAACTTATCTATGGAGTCAGATGGTGCATTAGAAGTGGCTCGACGTGCCCGTGGTACACCTCGTATTGCTAATCGTCTGTTAAGGCGTGTTAGAGATTATGCGGAGGTGAAAGCTAACGGTATAATCTGCCCAGATGTTGCTGATAAAGCGCTTAATATGCTTGATGTTGATAGTAAAGGCTTCGACTATATGGATCGAAAATTGCTGCTTGCTATCATGGAGAAATTTGCTGGTGGTCCGGTTGGCTTGGATAATTTAGCGGCCGCCATTGGTGAAGAAAAAGACACCATTGAGGATGTGATTGAACCTTATTTAATTCAACAAGGTTTTTTACAAAGAACCCCGAGAGGGCGAATTGCGACAGACCATGCTTATCTTCATTTTGGTTTACAGCGTTAAATATTTATAAAAATCAAGCTAGCCGAAATTATATGGCTGGCTTTTGTTAAAACTCTTCAGTAGAATTCCATTCGCTACAACATTGACGCCGATCACGCAAATCCAGCCTACTTCTCATTCATTTCTCCCTTATAAATTGATCTAGATCAATTTTTTGTCATTACAGTATATTGTACTTTAGTGGGTTTGATTTAAATCAATATCGAATCTCTAATAAAGTGTTTGACCTCAATATATTTGAGCGTAACATTAGCTAAAGCTACATTAGGGCGAGCTTAACAATATTCTAACGTAGCAAGAACAATTTAATAACATGAGGAGTTTTCTTCTCGAAATGCAGTATTTTTTCGCACTATAAAGTGCCATTTTTCATGAACTGAAGTATGTGTATCAGACTAATCTGCTGATACAAAAGGGGTTATCATGCTAACAGACGTTGTTGAGTTATCGCGATTTCAATTCGCACTTACAGCAATGTACCACTTCCTATTTGTCCCATTAACCATTGGTATGGCTTTCTTGCTGGCTATCATGGAGTCACTGTATGTGATGACAGATAAAGTCATCTATAAAGACATGACAAAATTTTGGGGGAAATTATTCGGTATTAACTTTGCGCTAGGCGTTGCCACTGGACTGACGATGGAGTTCCAATTTGGAACCAATTGGTCTTACTACTCTCACTATGTCGGTGATATTTTCGGTGCACCGTTAGCCATTGAAGCCTTGGTGGCTTTCTTCTTGGAGTCGACCTTTGTCGGATTGTTTTTCTTTGGTTGGGATCGTTTATCTAAGCGTCAACACCTTACTGTTACGTGGTTAGTTGCTTTAGGCTCTAGTTTCTCAGCGCTGTGGATACTGATTGCTAATGCGTGGATGCAAAACCCTGTAGGTGCAGAGTTTAACTACGAAACTATGCGAATGGAGATGGTCAGCTTCAGCGAAGTGATCTTTAACCCTGTCGCACAGGTTAAGTTTGTACATACGGTCGCATCGGGTTATACCTGTGGCGCTATGTTTGTACTGGGTATCAGCTCGTATTACTTACTTAAAGGGCGGGATATCGCATTTGCACGACGCTCTTTTGCTATTGCCGCATCATTTGGTATTGCGTCGATCCTGTCGGTTATCGTATTAGGTGATGAGTCGGGTTATGAATTGGGTGATGTTCAAAAAGTGAAGTTAGCCGCAGTAGAAGCGGAGTGGCACACTGAAGAAGCCCCAGCAGCGTTTACCGTGTTTGGTATTCCGAATCAAGAGACGATGGAAACCGATTACGCTATCAAGATTCCGTATGCGATGGGCATTATTGCGACGCGTTCATTCGACAAAAAAGTAACAGGTATTCGCGATCTTAAAGATGAACATGAAGTGCGTATCCGAAATGGCATGGTCGCTTATGGTCTGTTAGAAAAACTGAGGGCCGGTGATAAGTCAGAGCAGAACATCGCCGATTTTGATGCAGTTAAACAGGACCTAGGTTACGGCTTGCTGCTGAAGAAATACACGGATAATGTCATTGATGCCACTGAAGAGCATATCTTAGCTGCAGTGGATGATTCTATTCCACACGTAGCTCCGCTGTTTTTTAGTTTCCGAATTATGGTTGGTTTAGGCTTTTTGATGTTGTTTATTTTTGGCGCTGCGTTTATCCAAACTTGTCGTCAACAAATTGAGAAGAAGCGTTGGTTACTTAAAGCTTCTCTGTTTGCGATTCCAGCACCGTGGATTGCCATTGAAGCGGGTTGGTTTGTTGCCGAATATGGCCGTCAGCCGTGGGCCGTTGGTGAGATCTTGCCTGTTAATGTCGCGGTATCTGCATTAACCGCAGGTCAGATATGGGCTTCATTAGGTGTAATTATTGCTTTATACACCGTGTTCTTAATTGCAGAAGCATACCTCATGGTTAAGTTTGCTCGTAAAGGGCCAAGCAGTCTTAAAACAGGTCGTTATCATTTTGAGCAACTTAATGACAACAGTGAATCGAAACTTGACCGTCAAGTTGAAGCGTAGTAGGAGAGAGTTCCATGTTTGATTATGAAATGTTACGTTTTATCTGGTGGGCACTGATTGGAGTATTACTGATCGGTTTTGCGGTTACCGATGGATTTGATATGGGGGTTGGCACGTTAGTTCCAATCATTGGAAAAACAGACTCTGAACGTCGCATTATGATCAACTCGATTGCCCCACATTGGGATGGTAATCAAGTCTGGTTAGTCACCGCTGGAGGTGCACTTTTTGCTGCATGGCCACTGGTGTATGCCACCTCTTTTTCTGGTTTCTACTTTGCTATGATCGTTGCTTTAGCCGCGTTATGGTTTCGTCCAATTGGTTTTGATTACCGTTCAAAAATTGAAGACAAACGTTGGAGAAGTGTTTGGGATGGTGCCATTTTCCTAGGCAGTTTTGTACCTCCGATAATTTTTGGTGTCGCCTTTGGTAACCTAATGCAAGGTGTACCCTTTGAATTGAATGACCTTATGATGTCGAAATACTACGGTAGCTTCTTTGAACTATTGAATCCATTTGCGCTGTTATGCGGTTTGATCAGCCTGTTAATGTTTGTAATGCAAGGTGGTACTTGGTTGCAGATGAAAACAACAGATGAATTGTATCAACGTGCAAAAGTAGTAACACAAATCAGTGGTTTATTGGTGGCGGTACTGTTTGTTATGGCTGGTTTTTGGGTCCATTCAATGGAGGGTTACATTATTACCTCCCAAATTGTAACGGATGCTGCATCTAACCCACTGACTAAGGAAGTCACAAAGCAAGTTGGTGCATGGTTCCTTAATTATGATAAATATCCGCTTTTGTGGATAGCCCCAATATTAGCGGTGTTGATGCCACTACTGGCTGTTTTGGCAACGCGTTTAAATTGGTCGGGATTTGCCTTTTTTACGTCCAGCTTAACCAATGCAGGCGTGATACTGACATTTGGCTTTGCACTGTTCCCATTTGTCATGCCATCGAGTCTACATCCGTCACACAGTTTAACCATGTGGGATGCAACGTCGAGTGAGTTAACGCTTTCGATAATGACGGCTGTTGCTGCTGTGATGGTGCCGACTATTTTGGCGTACACCACGTGGACTTACTATAAAATGTTTGGCCGCTTAGATAGCAAATTTATTGAAGAGAACAAAAACTCTCTCTATTAACCAATATGGATTTAAGGAGCCAACTATGTGGTATTTCGCATGGATACTCGGTGTTTTGCTAGCGTGTTCGTTCGCTATTATTAATGCACTCTGGTTAGAACATACTGAAATGATGGACAATGACAGCGAATAATTTTGCTGATTGTTAGTAGTACTCACCATAAAAAGCAGTTTATTGGACATTATTGTCAGTAAGCTGCTTTTTTTATATTCAATATGCATTAAATTGATGTGATTTAACAAACTTTTACCTTATCCTTTCCTTACTATTCACTATATCAGGTATAGTGGTCACAGATTCTTAGTTACTTTTGGTGATATGTTGGTGGGTCAAAATCAAATAGGTCCAATTTTTGAATGGCCGATAACCATTTATTATGAAGATACAGATGCTGGTGGAGTGGTGTATCACTCAAACTATCTGAATTTTTTTGAGCGAGCTAGAACGGAATTTTTGCGTTCGATTGGGGTCTCTCAACAAGCGTTGTTAAAACAAAATCTAGGGTTTGTCGTTAGGCATGTAGATATTGACTATCTGGTGGGTGCCAAGTTAGATCAGCAGTTAACGGTAAGAACATTTTTAACGGAAACACGCAAGGTTTCAATTACATTTTGTCAGGAGTTAGTCAATTCTGAGAATGTTCTATTGTGTAAAGCTGCTGTTAAGGTAGCCTGTATTGATGTTAGTAAAATGAAACCCCAAGCAATTCCAAATGAAATCATGTCGGAGATGACCAGTGACAGGTGAATTATCAATTCTCGATCTTTTTTTACAAGCGAGTTTATTAGTAAAGATCGTGATGCTTATCCTTTTAGGGATGTCCATTGTATCTTGGGCAATGATCTTGAAACGATCAAAAGTATTGGCACAAGCTGCTGAATGTACAGAGCGCTTCGAAGATAAGTTTTGGTCTGGAATCGATCTATCGAAATTATATAAAGAAGTGAGCGCACGTAAAGAGACGATTACAGGGTCAGAACAAATTTTTTACGCTGGTTTTAATGAATTTGCACGCTTAAGAAGAGTAAACAGTTCATCTTCAGAAGCCGTCATGGACGGTACCGATCGAGCAATGCGGGTAGCGGTTTCAAGAGCGGTTGATGAGCTAGAAACTAATCTTCCTTTTCTCGCCACAGTTGGTTCAATTAGCCCGTATATTGGACTCTTTGGAACGGTTTGGGGAATCATGCATGCATTCATCGCGTTAGGTGCGGTAAAACAAGCAACGCTTGCCATGGTTGCTCCAGGTATCGCAGAGGCACTGGTTGCTACTGCAATGGGACTGTTTGCTGCCATTCCCGCGGTTATCGCGTATAACCAACTTAGTACAAAAGTGTCAAAGCTTGAACACAATTACGCGATGTTTATGGATGAATTCTCTAGTATTTTGCATCGTCAGGCGATGTCTGCGAAGGAATAATCATGGCAGGCTATCAACCTAAAAAAAGAAAGTTAACCGCTGAAATCAATGTAGTGCCATATATTGATGTTATGTTAGTGCTACTGATCATTTTTATGGTGACTTCCCCATTTGTGACACAAGGGGTGGATGTAGAGCTTCCGGATATGACGAACGCAAAATCTGCGATTGAATTAGCCGATGGAAACACCGAAGCGAGCTTTATTATCATAGAAGTTGATCAACAAGGGATATTAGGATTAAGTGTTAACAACGAAGAGATGACTCGTGGTTTAAGCATGACTGCTCTGATTGTTAGCGTTAAAGCTGAGTTGCAAATTAACCCAACCTCTCCCGTTGCCATTGGTGGTGATGCGAGGACACCTTACGCAGATATTGTGTTAGTGCTTGATGAAATGAGTAAAGCGGGAATCACAAAGATTGGTTTGTTGACCGATTTAAAGGAATAGTAAAGCGATAAGCAGTCGATGAAAAATAATAATAACTACAGCTTTGCCATAACGGTCTCAGTCATACTCCATTTGGTGCTTCTCGCGCTTTTATTATGGGGTAGTGATTTTTCCATGTCTGATCGTGAGCCAACACCTAATATGATTCAGGCAGTAGTGATTGATCCAAATGCGGTAGCTCAACAAGCAAAAACGATTAGGCAGCAAAGGAATAAAGCTCAAAAAGCAGAGCAAAATCGGTTAGATAAATTAAGAAAGCAGGCTGATGAACTGCAAAAAAATCGAGCGGCTGAAGAGGAACGCATTCGCAAGCTTAAAGCCGATACGGTTAAAGCTGATAAAGCGGCTCGTCAAGCAGAAGCGGATCGTAAGCGTAAACAAGATGCTGCCAATAAAGCAGAGAAACAACGAGTAGTGAAAGAGAAAGCAGCAAAAGCATCGGCAGTTAAGGCAGAAAAAGCAGAAGCGGATCGAATTGTAAAAGAGAAGGCAGCTCAAAAAGCGGCAGAGAAAGTAAAGGTTGAGAATGAACGAGCGGCGAAAGCAGAAGCTCGACGTATTGCCAAAGAGAAAGAAGCCAAAGCGGCGACCATAAAAGCAGAGAAAGAGAAAGCAAGAGCGGCCAAAGCTGAAGCGGATCGAAAAGTTAAAGAGGCTGCATTGAATGATATTTTTGCCGGATTAGAGTCTGAAACTCAGCAAAACAGTTCGGCTAAACAGAAGTACGTCGCCAGTGAAACAGACCGATATGGCGCAATCTATAAACAGATGATAAAAGATAATTTACGCACCAACGCGAGCTTTGCAGGTAAAGAGTGCACCGTGAGAATTAAATTATCCAGTAGCGGATTTGTTCAAGATGTACATACAGCAGGTGGAGATCCTACCTTATGTACATTGTCTAAAGCGGCTGTGATACAAGTCAGTAGCTTTCCGATGTCGGAAGAGCCAGATGTTGCTAAGCAGTTTAGAAGTTTTAGTCTGAGAGTTGAATTATGATAAGGAAAAGAAGCGTGTTCAATCGATTTATTATAGGGCTTTTTATTGCCGTTATGAGCTTTAGCCAAGTGGCGAAAGCGGAGTTACAGCTCGTTATCACAGAAGGTATCGATTCAGCGCGTCCAATAGGTATTGTGCCATTTAAATGGACTGGGCCAGGAAAATTACCGCAAGACATTGCTTCTGTTATTTCATCTGATCTACAGCGAAGTGGCCAGTTCAGCCCGATCTCGACCAGTAAAATGCCACAAACGCCATACAGTGATAAAGAGGTTGACTATTCTGCATGGACTTCGATGGGCGTCGACTCTTTGGTTACTGGCACCATCAGTAAAGAAGCAGCAACTGGCAAGTATGTCATTAAATACCAGTTGATTGATGTGGTTCGTGGTAAGTTGACCAAAGGCAACAGTAAAGGATTAACCAGTGATGGTTCTCTTGCATTGAGTAATGACCATGTATTAGTGAACAACATCGCTAAAATAACCGAGAAACAGCTTCGAAAATATGCCCATCGCATTTCAGATTTAGTGTATGAGAAATTAACGGGTGAAAAAGGCGCTTTTTTAACCAGAATTGCTTATGTCGTGGTTACGGAAAAGTCAAAATACCCATACCAATTAAGAATTGCAGATTATGATGGTTATAATGAACGGCTTGTCTTAAAATCTAGACAACCGCTTATGTCACCAGCATGGTCTCCAGACGGTAGTAAGTTAGCTTATGTTAGTTTTGAGAACAAACAAGCTCAAATCTTTCTGATGAATATTTACACCGGTAAAAGAGAGAAGTTAACCTCTTTCCCTCGTCATAATGGAGCTCCGCGTTTTTCTCCAGATGGAAAAGAGTTGGCTATTGTTCTCTCGAAAAGCGGCAGTTTACAGGTTTACATTTTAAACCTGAAAACTCGTAAAATGCGTCAAATTACACGCGGAAGAGCCAATAATACCGAACCATTTTGGGATCCATCCGGTAAGTCTCTCATTATTACCTCAGATCGGGGTGGTAAACCTCAGATATATCGAGTAAATTTAGCAGATGGTTCAACTAAACGATTAACATGGAAGGGTAGCCAAAATTTAGGAGGACAAATTACTCCTGATGGTCGTTATCTGATTATGGTTAACCGTTCAGCTTCTGGTTTCAATTTAGCCAAGCTTGATTTGCGTAATGGCGCACTTCAAGTCTTAACTAAAACTTTACTGGATGAATCGCCTAGCATTGCTCCTAATGGTGGAATGGTAATTTATAGCTCCATGTACAATAAAGAGAACGTACTTTCAATGGTCTCTATTGATGGCCGATTTAAAGCTCGTTTACCAGCAACAAATGGGCGTGTTAGAGCGCCTGCTTGGTCTCCATTTTTATAGCAAAAAATATATTTAGGATAAAAAGGAAAATATGATGCAACTAAATAAACTTCTTAAAGGGCTTCTAATTGCGTTGCCTGTAATTGCACTTTCTGCATGTAGCTCTAGCGATAGCGCAACTGACGGAACTGATGGCCAAGCAACAAATAACGAAGCAACCACTAACGGCACTACTGGTGGCGCTACCGATACAACAGTTGTTTCAGCTGTTGATCAAGAAGCAGCAATGACAGAGCAGCAAGTATTAGAAGACGCTTTACGTCAAGAGCAAACTATTTATTTTGCGTTTGATAACACAACAATTTCTTCTGATTACGAAGAGATGCTAGCGGCACACGCTGCATTCCTAAGTGCTGATAGCTCTTTAAAAGTGACTGTTGAAGGACACGCTGATGAGCGTGGTACTCCTGAGTACAACATCGCACTAGGCGAGCGTCGTGCGACTGCAGTATCTAAGTACCTTGAAACATTAGGTGTTCAGGCTGATCAAATCTCTATCGTAAGCTACGGTGAAGAGAAGCCTCTAGTAATGGGTCAATCAAGTGATGCATACGCGAAAAACCGTCGTGCAGTACTTGTATACTAATTTGTAATCTTGGTTAATCTTAATATGAACAGTAACGTAAAGTGCATTATTCCACTTTTGTTGCTGGTTAGTTCGGCGGCCCCAGTGGCTGCCGAACCTGCTCCTGTCTCCGATCTTAATGCTCAATCTACTTCGTCCAGTACTACGTCTAACAATCAATCTGTCACGCCTACCCAACGCACCTCTGAATCTAGCATCGAAAAGCTAGAGCGCTTATTAAAAAGTGGAAATCGGGTTCAGTTGGCGATGCAACAACAGCTTGATGAAATTGCGACTGAACTGTCTGAACTGAGAGGCAATGTTGAACGTAATAGCTATGATTTAAGTCAGATGCTAGAGCGTCAGCGCGATCTATACCGAGAGTTAGAAGCAGTCAGAAGCCAGCCTAAAGCGGCACAAACCGTATCAGAAAATTCGGGGACAGACTCACCCTCTGACCAAGGATCTTATGCGACCAGTACTTCCGAAAATGAAGAGTATCAAGCTGCAGTGAATTTAATCTTAAAGGACAAAAATTACACTGGTGCTATTTCAGCGTTTGAAACCTTCTTAACTTCTCATCCTGAATCTGTGTTTACACCCAACGCCAACTACTGGTTAGGGCAGTTATTCTTTGCACAAAAAAACGATGTAGAAGCGGCCAAGAACTTCGCAAAAGTTATTGCATTTGCAGATTCCAATAAACGTGCAGATGCACTACTAAAATTGGGTGATCTTGCCGGTAGAAATAACAATAAAGAGGCGGCGAAAAAATATTATCAACTTGCTATTGATGGCTATCCAAAAAGTACCACGGCCAGTCAAGCAACCACTAATTTGAACAAGCTATAATGTTTTTGCCCTATAGAATGAAAAAAAGGTCGCTGATGCGGCCTTTTTTATTGGGTATATATTAAGTAGCTTTGGGTATATAATGCTCAGATTATTTGCATTAAATCCCATGAGTCAGAGCAATGAGTCATATTTTAGATCACGTCGATACTGTATACCCTTTTCCCCCAAAACCACTCCCTCTATCGACGGACGAAAAACAAGCCTATAGAGCTCGTATCGAGACGTTACTAAAAAAGAAAGATGCGGTATTAATTGCGCACTATTACACCGATCCAGAGATTCAAGCGCTGGCTGAAGAGACGGGCGGTTTTGTTGGCGACTCTCTCGAAATGGCTAAGTTTGGTAACCGACATACAGCCAAAGTATTGATCATCGCGGGCGTTCGTTTTATGGGTGAGTCTGCAAAGATACTGACCCCAGAAAAAACCATATTAATGCCAACATTAGAGGCCGAATGCTCTCTAGATTTAGGCTGCCCTGCAGACAAGTTCAGTGAGTTTTGCGATGCACATCCAGACCATACGGTGGTGGTATACGCAAATACCTCAGCAGCAGTGAAAGCAAGAGCTGATTGGGTGGTTACCTCAAGTATTGCCTTAGAAATTGTTGAACAGCTTGATAGTGAAGATAAAAAAATCATCTGGGGACCAGATCGCCACTTAGGTTCCTATATCGCCAATAAAACCGGTGCTGACATGCTGCTTTGGCAAGGTGAATGCATTGTTCACGATGAGTTCTCTGCGCAAGCGTTAAAAACGGCGAAAACCTTACACCCTGATGCCGCTGTATTGGTTCATCCTGAATCTCCGGCGAGTGTGGTTGAGTTGGCTGATGCTGTGGGTTCGACCAGTCAATTAATCAAATCTGCAAAAGAGTTACCTCAGCAGAAGATGATAGTGGCAACGGACAAAGGCATTTTCTTTAAAATGCAGCAATTAGTACCTGAAAAAGAGCTTATTGAGGCACCAACAGCAGGCGCGGGTGCAACATGCAGAAGTTGCGCACATTGCCCTTGGATGGCGATGAATGGCTTAAAAGCGATTGAATCGGCGTTAACTGAAGGTGGTGAAGTGCATGAGATCTTTGTGGATGAGGCGATACGTGTTAAATCGCTAATCCCACTAAATCGCATGTTAGATTTCGCGGCAAATTTACAAAACTAAAAACAGAAGAGCTTGATTGTTATCAGGCTCTTTTCTTATCTGCCATTACTCTTGATCGTCGCTCTCTTGCGCCAGAATGTGACCTTTTTGAGTCAAACCGCAAAGCATCGTTGGTATGCCGTTATAAATAAGCTCAAACTCATCAAGCCCTTCGATTCCTTCTTCTGACAGTGTCGCTAACGCGGTTTCCGGATCAAACAACATGCTAACGGATAATAGAACGCCACCGAGTAGAGCATTATCTTCGCTATCTTCTGGCATGAAGGTTTCCCAGTCATCACGAGTCAGCTGCCAGCCCTGAAGCAAACCTTCAGTAAAGTGACGTGTCTCCTCGCTAACAATATCCGCTTCGTCTAACTGACAACTCGCAGGCCAAACCCATTGACCAGAAAGCAACTCATTACGATACTGATTCCATAAGTTAACAATCTGATTGGCGTAATGCTCTAGTTGTTCTTGGTTGGTAAAGGGTGAAACCTCTTCACCACCCCATAAGAAAGCTAACCACTCAGCAGGGTCGATTAGCAGCGGCGCTGAAGCCATAGAGGCAATAAAACCTTGAGTGTGAGCAAGAGAGAGAAGTGACTCACTAAACTCTTCTGTGTTGAGTATTTGGGCTAAATCCATATCGGTAAACGTGGTGCTCATTGATGAGGCTCTCTACTATTAATTTAAGTCAATTCTACCAGTCTCCCATCCAGATGACTCACAAAAATTACTACAGCAGCGTGATTTGATTTATTATTGAGCATTTAGCTCCCAATGAGAGTGATAACTTTCTGATAATGGTTGCAATTTTTTCAAAAACGGTAATGATATCCATTCTTATTCGCCCGCTAATTAGTGGGCTGATTAATTTGTTTCTCTTTGATGGCAGTACATAAATTCACATGACAAATCAACTAACAACACAAGCAAGTCGTTTAAATGTGACGGTATTACTACTTGTATCTATTATTGCCACATTCATTAATATCGCTCATGCAGATCCTTTGTCACAAGCCAGAGAGGTTGAATCACAAACAAACGTGCAATCTCAACGAAGCCAAGTCGTCATTGACCAGGATACTAAAGAGATAAACCAGCTGAAAACGGCTATTGAACAGAAGCAAATTGAGCTTGATAACCTGACCATCTATCAGCAACATTTAACGGATTTGGTGATCAGTCAAAGCAGTGAACTCATCAGTTTAAACCAACAAATCGATGATATTAAGGTCACTAAACAGGGCATCGTTCCGTTGATGTATCATATGCTCTTTGCCCTGCAGGAGATGGTTGAAACTGATATTCCAGTGAGAATCACTTCGCGTTATTCCCGATTAAATGCGCTGAACCAGTTAATGAAACGAGCCGATGTGAGTGAAGCAGAGAAATATCGACGTATATTGGAAGCGTATCAGATTGAAATGGATTACGGCACTAAAATGGGGTTATATAGCGGTCAAATCACCTTGAAAAGTAGTGAGGTGAGGCAAGTTGATCTGTTGCATTTAGGGCGAATCACTTTAGTGGCACGTAGCATGAATAATCAACAGCACTGGTTCTACTCTAAGCCACAACAGCAGTGGACTGAACTGAATGAATCTCAGGTATCTGCCGTTGATCAAGCGTTTGCTATTGCCGAGAAAAAACAGGCGCCAACTTTACTCTCTTTACCACTCTCCCTACCGATAAATAGCGCTTGGGAGAAAAGATAATGACCAATCCTTTAGTGAAATCTCAAAAAATAGTTAGTGCGTTTCTATCTGTGCTATTGCTAACGATATGTACGACCTCATATGCTAACGACATCACTCAATTAGATAATAAAGCCAGAGCAAGTCAACAGATTGAAAAACAGCACAATATAAGCCGAGAATCGAGCAGTAAACAGACCAAGCTTCAGTTGCAAGCGGCATTAAATCAATTAGAAAAAAAGAGACAAAAAGTTGAAACACAAAACCGACGTTTGGCTGAACAGTTTAGTTTAAACGAAAAAAGTCTGGCTGAGAAAGAGCAACAATTGCAATTAGAAACCGGCAGTTTAGGTGAAATGTTTGGTGTTGTAAGACAAGTTGCCAAAGAGGTGGATGTTGATCTCAAGCTCTCTCTTGCCACAATCGAGCAGGCCGGCTTAATCGCTGCGGTTAAACAGGTGATCAGTACCGATGCACTGCCTTCACTGGAGTTACTCTCCTCGTTATGGAAAACGATGGAGCAGCAAATTCGAGCAAGTGGTGAGATAGTCGCTGTTGATTTCGACTACATTGATGGCAATGGATCTCAAGCGATTAAACAAGGTCTTCGTTTAGGGGACATCGCGTTAGTCGGCTCACAAGGTTATTTGAACTGGAATTCAGAACAGGGTAAAGCCACAGATTTCCTCGCTCAGCCCGCTGGGATGCCAACTGCGGCATCGATTACGTCAGCATCCACTCTGCTGCTGGATCCGACGCGTGGTCAACTATTAGCTCAGTTTGAATTCCAACCAACCATTCAGCAACGAATTGAACAAGGTGGCGTGGTGGGGAGCATTATTATTGCCTTATTGGTCATTGGATTGTTGATTGCTCTGTATCGCGGTGCCGTGTTATTAAAAATCCAAACACAAATATCGAAACAACTCAAAAATCCAGATCGGATAACCGATAATCCGTTAGGAAGAATTTTAAATGTATTTAAGAGTGAAAAAAAGCAGACCATTGAGTCGTTAGAGTTAAGGCTTCTTGAGTCTATCATCGATGAACAGCAAGGGCTTGAGCAGGGGCTGTCCATGCTCAAGTTAATGGCGGCCATTGCACCTATGTTGGGCCTACTAGGAACGGTTACGGGTATGATTGAAACCTTCCAGGTGATCACCGAATTTGGAAACAGCGATCCTAAAGTAATGGCTGGCGGTATCTCTATGGCGTTAATGACAACGGTACTTGGTTTGGTTGCTGCAATGCCACTATTGCTTGCTCATAACCTGTTATCCAGCCGCGCAGAAGCCATAAAAGGAACACTTGAAAAGCAGAGCGTGAGTCTAGTGGCTGAACGTGCAGAAGCGATACTATGATGATGGATTTGCTTTCACCACATCTTGTTGCTCTTAGTGAGTTCATGACTCGCGGTGGCATGGTTCTTTGGTGGTTAGCCGGGGTGGTTGCGTTAAGTTGGACCCTAATTATTGAACGAATTGTATTTTTGTTGTGCAGTTACCCTAAGATGCAAAGTCAGTGGTTAGCGGAGTGGAAAACAAGATCAGAGCATGAGTCTTGGTTCGCCCATGCTAAAAAGCAAGGGGTGATTCAACAGGCACACCTCTCGTTAAATCAACATTTGGACTTTATTAAGGCATTAGTTACCTTGTGTCCGATGTTGGGTCTTCTTGGTACAGTAACAGGAATGATTGCCGTGTTCGATATGATGGCTCTACAAGGCAGTAGTGAACCTAAACTGATGGCTGCGGGTATTTCAATGGCCACGCTACCGACAATGGCCGGTATGGTAGCTGCCTTAGCCGGACTGTTTGCCCATTCACGTTTATCGAAAACAATACATCGACGCGAGTTACGACTTGAACAGCAATTAAGGGGGAGCGGATGCGCTTAATACGCCCAACAAAACAGAAAGAAGAAGCGCAGATCGATCTCACCTCGATGCTGGATATTGTCTTTATTATGTTGATCTTTTTTATCGTCACCAGCTCATTTGTTAGAGAGTCAGGTGTCGAGGTTAATCGTCCACAAGCGAGTCACTCAAGCAGTCAAAAAGAGGCGGGTATTTTCGTAGCCGTTACCGCTGCAAATGATGTCTATATTGATAAGAGGAGGGTTGATATTGAGCGTGTTCAAGCGACGTTAGAGCACTTGGTCATTGAGTTTCCTGACGCCAGTTTAGTGATTCAAGCGGACAAACATGCCTACAATGGCACTGTTGTTGAAGTGATGGACGCGGCGAAAGGCGCGGGTATCTCTAAAATAGCGATCGCGACGGATCCTAAGTCGTGATCCGCTTACTTTTATCAATACCGATTGCACTGGTAGTGACTGTCAGTCTATTCGCGTTTATGGCAAATATTGTAGAGAAACCAGGTAATAGCAATGTTAGAAGTACGTCACCATTACTGTTTGATGTCTATGCCATGGATGTTGAGGATGATGTACAGCGTCGGCAGAGAACACTACCGGAAAGGCCTAAAACGCCTCAACAGCCTCAATCTTTGGCGTTGATTGCTGAGTCACAAAGTTCGGTGTCGGTTGCTTCACTGCCCAATACCGTGCCGACCCTTAATATTGCAGCAGTAACGGACTTTGGTGTGGCTATTTCTATGCCTTCTTTAGTCGGATTAGAACAGAACCAGCAAGCGATTCCGTTATATCAAGTGGAACCGAAATATCCGCCAAGAGCATTGAAACGAGGTATGGAAGGTTATGTAATATTGGCTTTTTATATCGATGAGCAAGGACGGACACAAGATATTACAGTGGCTGAGGTGGAACCTTCGAAAATATTTGTTCGAACGGCCATACGTGCTCTTAAAAAAACCAAATATCAGCCAAAATTAGTGAATGGTAAAGCGGTGAAACAGTTAAATCAGAAGAAAAAATTCGAGTTTAAAATTAACCAATGAGTAAATTACTTCACAGTGCCAGTCTATTATCAACCGTGACAATGCTCATCGGCGCTTTTCTGATGAGTTTTGCTCTCAACGCGCAACAATTGAATAGATACACGGCGCTTAAGATCCAACAAGCCACAGTGTTGCAACAACAAGAGAAACTTGATCAGGCCATAAAGATTCTCGCTGAATATGAGCCATCATCCAAATATGACCAAGCTTTTGTTGGCCGAGTATTGGGTGTTTTTTTATGGAGAGACAACAAACCGAAACAGGCGATTGTTGCGTTAGAAAATGCGATATCGCTGCACGCATTAACCACGGAGTCTCAATGGGTCACTCAGCGAATGTTAGCCGACATTCTTTTCTCAGAGCAGTTATATAAGAGATCAATAGGGCACTATCAACGGTTAACTGACTCTTCACTTGAACTTAAGAATAAAGATAAAAACAACAAACAACAACAAAACCGTAACGAGATTTTCTTACGAATAGCCACGGCCAATTATCAACTGCAACGATGGACAAAAACGCTTAGCGCACTAAAACAGTATCGGCCAAACGATAGCAGCGATCAACGGCAAGTATGGAAATTAACGGTTGTGGCTCAGTTGCAATTAAGTCATTGGCAGAGCGCTGAACGGACGTTAGCAATGCTGATTAAAGCCGAACCCAATGAGCCAAATTGGTGGAGGCAGCAAGTTGCGGTTCAGTTTCAATTAAAAAAACCGGATGAAGCGCTTGTCACCTATTCACTGGCCAAACAGCAAGGTGTTGTTTTTAGAGTGGGTGATTACAAAACGCTCAGTCAGCTCTATGCTCAGCAGAAAATGCCAGAACGTGCCGCTCGAGTGAGTGAAGAGATGATGCGGGTGTTTCCAGAAACAAAGAGTGAGCAGCAGTTGGTTTACCTCGCGACTTATTGGCAACAGGCGAAAGAGTGGGAAGAGGCCGAAAATGTGTGGTCACAAGCGATGTCCGTTAATGGAAAATACGCGTGGACACTGGCTAAGCTACAACTGCAGCAAGGTCATTATCAACGAGCTTTAACAACGTTAGCTGTGGCCAAAAAGTACGTGGACTCGCAACAGTTTTCCTTGGTTAAGATTCGAGCTTTATATAAATTGAATCAGTATGAAGAGGCGCTGGTTGTGGCAAAGCGACTCAATGCACAGCATCCATCGACATCGGCTAAAGCTTGGATAATTTACTTAAAAAATAAGCAAAGAGTGCTTAAGAATAGAGTGTTAAAGAGCTAAAATAGAGAAAGTGATTATTATCGTTTTATTTAAAGGGATATTTTATGACCAGTTACCGTATAGAGAGTGATTCATTTGGTGAGTTAAAAGTACCATCCAATAAATATTATGGCGCGCAATCAGCACGCTCATTAATTAACTTTCCTATTGGTGTCGAAACCATGCCGAAACCGTTAATCCGAGCATTAGGCATGGTAAAGCAGTGTGCCGCGCAGACGAATATGGACGTCGGTATTTTGGATAAACGTATAGGTGCCGCAATCCTTCAGGCTGCTCAGGAAGTGATGGAAGGCAAGCTCGATGAACACTTTCCTTTATCGGTATGGCAAACTGGATCCGGCACACAGAGTAATATGAATACCAATGAAGTGGTCTCTAATCGTGCCATTGAGTTATTAGGCGGCGTTATTGGTAGTAAAGATCCCGTCCACCCGAATGACCATTGTAATATGGGGCAATCGTCTAACGATACATTTCCAACAGCAATGCATATCGCGTCAGTGGAAGAGATCGTTCATCGATTGATACCCGCACTGCAACACATGAGGGATGAACTGAATAACAAATCTCAAGCGTTTGCGCATATTGTGAAAATTGGACGAACACATACTCAAGACGCAACGCCGCTTACTTTAGGCCAAGAGTTTTCCGGCTATACCGCACAAATGGACAATGCGATTCGTCGTGCCCAAGCCGTATTACCGGCGCTCTATCAACTGGCTCAAGGTGGCACTGCTGTTGGAACTGGATTAAATTCATTAGCTGGTTTTGATGTGAAATTTGCAGAACAAGTTGCAAAAACGACGCAACTTCCCTTTATAACCGCCGAGAATAAATTTGAAGCACTGGCCGCACACGACGCCATTGTAGAAGCGAGTGGCGCACTCAATACCATTGCTGTTAGCGTGATGAAAATTGCCAATGACATCCGATTTTTAGGCTCAGGCCCTCGTTGCGGTATTGGCGAGATCAGTTTACCTGAGAACGAACCGGGTTCTTCAATTATGCCTGGTAAAGTAAACCCGACGCAGAGTGAGGCACTCACTATGATTTCGGCACAAGTGATGGGTAATAACACTACAATTTCAATTGCGGGTTCTAATGGTCATTTTGAGCTAAATGTCTTTAAACCAGTAATGATCTATAACCTGCTACAGTCAGTGCGTCTGTTGGCCGATGGATGTCACTGCTTTACGGATAAGTGCATTGTTGGCATCACTGCGAATGAAGAGCGTATAGCAAAACTTCGCGATGAATCGTTGATGTTAGTGACGGCCCTCAATCCACACATTGGTTACGACAACGCGACTAAAATTGCCAAAAAAGCCCATAAAGAAGGCACAACGTTACTTGATGCTGCGTTGTCACTTAAGTTAGTGACGGCAGAGCAATTTAACGAGTGGGTTGTCCCTTCAAATATGATCGGTCCAAATAAGTAAAGGGTATCGATTCCGTATTTTTACCTCTTACTTGTGATGTTACTCATTGATCTATAACTACGGTGAATGAATAAGAGTGTAAGATATCTTCTGATTTAAGAGATTGATAACTTACACTATTCGTCACCTGCTTTTGCTGCTTGGCGATTCTTATTTTGAGAATACTATGAAACGTCAGCCCTTTTTTTATTTTGTCTTTTTACTCATCACATCAATGGTTACTCACCTCTCTTGGGCGAGCGACAGTAACGAAGTGACTCTGAAATCTGTTCCGAATTGGGTGGAAGTAAAGTCAATTTCACAGCCAGATGCTGTGCCCTACGATGACATTGTTGGCGGCTTGTACTATTTGCTCGTGGATGAGCAGATAAAAGTATCTGACAATAAGAAACGGGCTTCCTACGTCCATTATGCGGATTTGATTATTAACCAGCAGGGGTTAGAAGAGAGTTCACAAATTGCCATTGAGTTTGACCCTTCCTATGAATCTCTTAGCTTTCACAGTATAAAAATAGTGCGCGATGGCACTGTCATCGACAAATTACCAAACGCGAAAATTAACCTTATTCAACGAGAAACCGATCTGGAACAGCTCATTTATGATGGGAGGTTAACCGCCAGTGTCATCCTTAATGATGTCCGAGTTGGCGACATTGTTGAGTACAGTTATACGATTGAGGGAGAGAACCCTGTCTATGATGGTTTTTTCTCGTATAGACAATACGTCAGTTGGTCTGTACCTGTTCATCAACAGTTCCTCCGATTGTTATGGGGAAAAAAAGCACCACTCCATGTCGCCAAACTTCACACAAATGTCGATATTCAGCAGCGGCCATTAGGGGCGTTCACTGAGTATTCTGTCGCACTAGAGGATCTAACGCCGTTATTATCGAACAGTGAAACACCCAAGTGGTTTGACCCGTATGGGCTGGTGTTCTTTAGTGAAATGTCGCGTTGGCAGGATGTGATAAATTGGTCACTTCCTCTGTATCAAAACGCA
Organism: Aliivibrio sp.; assembly: GCA_016764915.1. Classification (GTDB taxonomy): domain Bacteria; phylum Pseudomonadota; class Gammaproteobacteria; order Enterobacterales; family Vibrionaceae; genus Aliivibrio_A. Next base: position 19,773 of record JAESQY010000106.1, read on the forward strand.
CTATCAGACGCGCTGGAAATCAAAACCATTGCCGACGATATTCGCCAACAGACCTCCGATCCGTCTGAACAGATAGCGCGTGCGTTAATATTTGTGCAGAGTGAAATACGTTATCTCGGCATTGAACTGGGTGTCAATTCACACCAGCCATCAAAGGCAACTGAGACACTGAGTCGCCGATACGGTGATTGCAAAGACAAAGCGGTACTGTTGATCTCGATCCTTAAACAGCTTGGGATTGAAGCCAATCCAGCACTGGTGAATACCGATAAGCAGGGCCAGATTGCAGAATATCCTCCAATGGTAAATGCGTTCAATCATGTCATTGTAAAAGTGATGCATCTTGGTGAAGCGTATTGGATAGACCCTACTAGACAGTATCAAAAAGGCAATTTGGCACAGATCTATCAGCCAAATTATCAATATGCACTGACCATCAAGGCTGGCCTAAACGATCTACAGTCGATGGGAGATCGCGCTAGCAATGTGTCGATGGTAGTGACTGACACATTTGATCTTTCAAAAACAACCAATGAAGAGGTGACATTCAGCTCAAAAGCGGTTTTCTCTGGTCTTGATTCGGAGCGGCAACGCTATCGAGTCGCTGAATATGGGTTGACGGGGTTGCGAGAGAACTACCTAGACTATTGGGGCGATTATTACCGCTCAATTGTTCCGATTGAAAAAATATCGGTTGTGGATAGCCGCATTTCTGGGGATATCGCCATCAATGAAAAATATGCGCTGCCCGATTTCTGGGATGAGAATACCGATGAACAATATTATGAAGCGACCTTTTATCCAACGAGTATTACCAGTCAATTAACAAAACCTGAGCAACAAAATAGAGAGTCACCTTATGCTCTGACGCACCCTAAAAATATCCAACAGACCATCAGTGTTCATTTTGCGACAGATAATTGGAATTTTGATGATGATGAGTTGATTGAAGATAATCCCTTTTTTTACTATAAACGCAATATTAGCTTTGATAAATCGTCGAAAACATTGGTTTTGTCTTATCAATACAACTCACGTACCGATGCGGTTTTGGTTGAACAATTTAGTGACTATTTAGATGCTCGAACCAGAGCATTAGAGCATAGTAATTATGGCATTGTTGAGTATTTCAAATCTGATGCGGGTACAGAAGAAACGCAGAGTAGTGAGGGCGACCATAATACGGATTGGGTGCTTATTATCATTATATCGTTAATGGTGACATACGTTACCGTGATGGTGTTTATCCTCATTAATTGGCGCATGGATGCCAGAACGATTCCAACACATGATGGGGTCGTTTTTTACCCCGTCTCACAAACTAAAATCTTTCTGTTAACGCTGGTGACATGTGGTTTTTATCCCTATTACTGGTTTTATCGTAACTGGCTCTATATCAAAGCGAATGTGAAACCTTCAATCCTCCCTTGGATTCGCACTTTTTTTAATCAATTCCTATATTGGTCACTGTTCCGATACCTCGTTAAGGACAGTCAAAACCGATTTGGTGAAAATCGGATTATGTCCAGTTTTCTAGCTGTACCCGTCGCGTTACTCTATCTCATCATTGTCTTTTTAAGTGAAGCGGATTATTTTTGGCTGCCAGTGTTAATCTTGACGGCGTTGCTGATTTTTCCGCTTGCCAGTTACATTAATCAAATTAACAGTAACCAACATGAAGCGTACCAATACAATTCAAGATGGTTACTTCGTCACAATTTACTCTCAATATTGTTTATCCCAACCTTGGTGGTTGTTTTAGGCTATGAATCCCATTTAGTTCCTACGGGAGCCGTCATTAGTGGCAAAAATTTGTGGAGTCATGATCTAAAATTCATGCACAGAAAGAACGTATTTCCAGCTTCTGAAGACGTTGTGATGTTCTACAGCGATTCGTTATGGAATATTCAACATGATGGCAATGGTTTTACGGATAACCAAGTGTTCTCCTATTGGAAAGAGGACGGCGAGTTCTACATGCACTCTGAGCAGCTATCAAAAATAAAAGAGATTAACGTTAACTATTCGAATGACTTCAACGAGAATACGACGGTGACTATTATTAGAGAGGACGAGAGCAATTTTGTTCTCTATGTCTCTGCTGAAGATAAATTGGACAAAGCGTTCGTCAAAACTCTTAAGCAAAAGTGGGAGAGTGCTAAAATATAAGTTACAGTATTGTTAATGAATTTGTCACGAAAAAATAGAGTCCAATCAGAGAACTTAAAGGAAAAGGAGTGGAGCAATGGAAACTTACACTGTTAATAAAACATTATTAGTTAATGCCAAACCCTATACGGTCTTTAAGGCCCTCACAGATTCTGAGCAAATCATTCAATTTTACCCGTTACAAAAAGTGGTATCAGATTGGCAATTAGGCTCTGAAGTGCACTATCACGGTGAAGTGAATGAGCAAGCCTTTACTGATTTCGGCGTGATTGAAGCCATTAAGCCACCCACAGAGTACCGCTATCGCTACTGGAGTGATAACCACGGTACTGAGCGTCTACCTGAGAACCATCTAGTTATTAGCTACCTCCTAGAAGAGCAAGATGGATCAACGCTGATTCACCTTGAGCAGAGCAATATTCAATCACAAGAGATGTACAACATGATGGAAGATAGAGTGTGGGATTATTTGCTTGGCAGTTTGAAAAATTACGTGGAAAACTAAGGTAAATAGGGCAGATAAGTCACTTAGTAACCAGTTAAACCAATATTGGCTCTTTTTTACCAAAGAACACTTGACCAAGGCCCATAAAATCATTAAATTAGCGCCTCGTTTGCAGTAATGCTGTTTAACGATACGGTGAGTTGTCCGAGTGGCTGAAGGAGCACGCCTGGAAAGTGTGTGTACGGCAACGTACCGAGAGTTCGAATCTCTCACTCACCGCCACATTCAAGAAGAAAGACGTCCTAGGGCGTCTTTTTTTTATCTAAAATAAATCAAAATCAACAACTTATAGTCCATGTTGTTCCAGTCTAGGTCTGTTCAATCAAGTTCAGCAAGTAATGCTTACAAGTCAGATATTACTTTACCTTTGAGTCCATATTACTTAGTAGTAATACTTTTGCTTTACACCGAGAAAAAATCAAGTTGTTTCTCTAATCCCTCATCAACTTAACTTACTTATATTAAAAGCAAATTTCAATGTAAGTAATATTTTTTTGAACAATCTAACTTAATCATGAAGTCGAAAGTTGAGTATTACTTTCAGTGTTATTCTGCTTAGTGCTACTTCATTATTGTCGGATTAGAACTTAGAGCCTTATTGAGTGTTTGTTGAATATCTTCAATTTATATTTTTGATGCTCACTCATAATATTACTTTTAATTAACGATATTTATAGTTTCGGTCTTGCGGTGTTTTTCAAGGTAGTTGTCACTACTTGCCTAGTAATTAGGCAGCTTCTTTCTCTGGGTTCAGCTGAACCCTACCGATCGGTTTGCAGTTCCTGATTTTCCCCGACCAGCGCTCTGGTCGCTTG
>JAESQY010000107.1 GCA_016764915.1 Aliivibrio sp.
AATTATGCGGTATTATTTTTATGAATAATACTTATTAGTATAATTATTGTTAACTAAAACAAGTGACAAAACCGTATCGCACTGATTAAATGATACCTAGTAAACCCCTTTGTGCATTGTGCTTGTATTGTGATGGTGATTTTTATATGTTGAATGTAAAACGACTTAAATGTGCAGAAAAAATTGTGCTGATTAATCTATTATCTAAATATAAATTTGAATATGAGTTCAGCGAAAAGATTAGTTATTTATCTTCTCAATACGATGTTAAATCTTATTACGTTACATCTCTTTTCTCTCGGTTACATTCTCATGGCTTTATTTCAAGAGAGAGATGTTATGCGGAAAAAAATGATGCTCAATACAAGTATAAGTTTCAAGATGATTTAAAATTTGGGCTCGGTAGAAATGGCTTATTTGGTGCGACAGAAAAAAATAGTGACTATTGTCTTTTCATACAGGAAATGAAAAATAGATATCCTAATATCAATAAAATCGCGTCACCAGAACAACGATTGTTTTTGCTTATATTGATAGCGCATCAAGATGAGTTTGGAACGGTCACGCATCTAGCTAGTGATATTTTGTGTGATTTGATGGGCGATATTAGTAGGTATAAATTAAGAGTTATTCAGAAAAAGCTGATGGAGGCAGGGCAGCTTTCAATTCTGAAAACCAGTGCAACATTTTTTAATGAAGTTAAAAATGTATACGTGCTAAAGGGTGTAAAGGCGAAGGGATTAAAAGTAAAACAGACAGTAATCGAATTGCCTGATATGCCTTGTTCAGTCGAATTATTTAATAACATTTATCCTCGTTATCTGAGAGAGGGGATAGAGAATAATAAAAAATCAATCGACATTCCAAAACAATTAAGACGAGACAGGCGTACATACGCTACAGTTCGCCCCACCTACATTGATACATTATTGAGACAGAGAATAGTAGTGTCTGAGGGTGGCCTAAATTTGCTTTATGGAAAGTATTTTAGTCTGAGTTCATCTGACTCGACTCACTTGATGCAGATAAAACTAAATCGTATGGCGTCATTCATTTTAAGTAGTTACTGGAATGAGTTGGATATTAGTAATGAAGATGGTGTTACAACGTTAACAAGCAAGCTGTCTGAAGATAGACGTTTTCTTAGTTTTGTACGATGGGGTGCTTTGCTTTCTAAAGGTATGCTAAAAACGATTGATGAGATATCTAGTGATATTTTGAATTCTCAGCTCATGTATGGTGTCAGACTGACCCGTAGAATTAACCCTAGTATGGAACTAAATTATGGGCAAAGAGCTGTATTAGATTTATATACTCGGACGGTGCAAGCTTTAGTTTCATACTCCATCGGTATGGCACATCAGTACTTTAATTTGTTAAGAGAGCACGGCAGTATTAACAGCAATAAGTACGAACATATTGTTGAGGCGCATTTTTTTCAAAACTTACCTAGGATTATAGGGGAAACAGTGCCGTTATATTCAGTCCACTCCTATATCCCAAACACGCAGGGTAATGAGCTTTACCATTTAATTGAATACAGAAAAAATGCAGGAGAGAAAAAGAAAGTGATGTATAAACGCATGCTGATCGAGTCAACATTGATTCGCTAACGTCAGAGTGATTTTATTTTACCTATCTATAGATTTGCTTGGGGTACGAGATCAAATACCCTAAGCTAGACCGTAATGCTTATCGAGGTGTAGTGTTGGTTATATTATTATGGTTGTTATCTATTGTAGTACTCTAACCATACTATCTAGTGTAGTTAGCTGTAGTAGTTATCAACCATTCATTACAATGTAGTACTACTAACGGATATCTATCAACATAACCATTAACCATTAACCATTAACTATTCACATCATTAGTTAACTCATCTAGTCATCTATGAATAAAAGATAATCTAACCTGTTATTCCTCTGATACCAACTCCACAGGAATAACTTCATGAGCAATACACTTCCAGAATACCCACTCTATCAAGATGGTAAAGACCTTAACCGTAATCACTTAACCACCTTAGATAATACTATTCAAGACATGTTAGATGACCACACAAGAGTGTTTGCATTGAGAGTCGACTTGCATATACCGGATAACGATTATATTGATAGGCATAGATTAATCTCTCGATTCATTGGTTCACTGAAAGCACAACTAAAAGCCAGTGAGCGTCAACGTAGTAAGCAAGGAACTCGAATCTATCCTAATACCTTACGTTATGTATGGGGTAAAGAATACGGCGCTAAGAACGAGTTAGAGCACTATCATGTATTATTACTATTCAATAAAGATGCTTACTATAAAGCTGGTAATTATCGTACTGATAGTTCATTAAAAAATAAGATAAATAAGGCTTGGATTAGTGCGTTAGGGGACGCAGTAAGTGAAACTGCTAGTCATGTTCATCTTCCTGTCCGTGGGAGTTATTACATTGATGGTAACTCAGCTGATTATAAGAAGCAGCTGGATGAGGTGATGTATCGAGCAAGTTACTTTTGTAAGAATGAAACAAAGGTCATATCAGCTAGCCGTCGTTCATTTGGCTCTAGTCCTCGTATAGTCCGTAAATAGGCTTTTAGTTAATAATATATCATCAAAAAAAAGAGGAGACGTATAGCCTCCTCGTTAAGTCTCATTACACCTAGATGCTGGTGGTTAACGTTAAAGGGTTAAGTTACCAATTCCAAGTCCAATCACCTTGATTAGTTTCAGCTGTGACTTCTCGTAAATTACAGCCCTTCATGAATGTCCAAGCCTTTGTCGCTTGTCCGTATTGTAATGTTACCGGAAAGCGTGGGCGAGGTTTTCTTTTAAGCATTGCCATTTGAGAGTAAACCAGCTTAGCTTCGCAATTACCTTTGTTAACAATGATGTTGTTTATTTGCAGGTTATTTTCAAGCGCAGTGAACTCAAGAATATTTTGACCACTTTGTGTGTACGCTGCCATATCTAAAGGAGATGACTGTGCGATTACGTTTGTTGTAGTGAATGCCGTTGTTACTAAGGCTAATGTGATTAGTGTCTTGTTCATTGTGTACTTTCCTTCAGGGTTAAATGTTGTTTCCAATGTGTTCGTACATTAAATGTCTTGGGGTATTTAAAGGTGAATGTAGATAAATTTACCTTCTCAATTGTTTCTATAGCGATGAGTTGAATTTCTAAGTGTTCATGGATGTATTGGCCTACGACTAACTCAATGGTTGTTGGATGGCGTATTAGCCCTAACGGCATTGCATATAATGGCGTTACATCCATCAGGTGCAACGTTAGCCAGTGATTGTGGTAAAGCGCTGTGCTTATCTTTTGGAACGCCTCCTGGTCACGACTGATCGTTATAGGGGGTAAGTCAGTTATCACTTTATTAAGCCATTGCCTTTCCTTGGTGTTGTTATCTTGGGGGAATAAAGATAATCGAGCATCTTCAAAACGACTATGTAGTGCTTTGGTAATGCTGGTAGGCATCAGGTAAGGCAAGTGCTCATGAGCCAGTTGAAATATGAGTGCATCTTTAGGCGTAATAGAGATGTTTGTATAAATTATATTTTGATAACCAAAAGGTTTACTGCGGTCATCTTTTTCAACCATGCGTAAATCTACCAGCACGTTGAGATTGCGCTGTATGGTGCGAATGTCTCGATGTACTCCTTTCTCTGCTAATTGATTGAGGATGTCATTAGTGGTGGTTTTGAAGTGATAGGGAATGAGTCGGTATATCTCAAACACAATGGACAAGTGCTCTTTGGTACTAAAGCGAATTTGTTTTTTCATTTGTGTGTTAGCTCAATGGTTGAATTGATGACACGTGTTAATTCAGCGTGATCTGGATGTCATCAAAGCTATAACCACGCTTGATCAGTTCATTGATAGCGACCTCTTTGATATCCTCCGACGTTGAGCTTTTTAGTAATTCAAACAACTCATGGATGGTTTTCACGTGGGTGGTGTTTCTGATGGTTTGTGGCATGGGTACTACTCATGTAATGACGTTACACAGAGGGTAAACACCCCTTGGGCATCAAGCGTCTTATGCGAATAATTAATTGAATAAAAACAGAAAAGGAGGCGTGATAGCCTCCTCGTTCTTTTTTGCTTGTGGTTACCAAGAAGATATTTTTATCTCGTCAAAAGCACCAAGCCCAACGTAACTAAGAAAGTTCCGCTCCCACAGCTGGTACACGTCATGCACGATGTTTAGGTTAAGGGGCATTGGTTTTCTGCCAGCCATCAGGAAACTACGGTGGTCAAAATTGAAATCCAGTTCAATTTCTAGCTCTGCGTAGGGATAACCGAAGTAACGAAAGTTTGAGATGTAAACAACATCCCAATGATTACCATCTAACTCTTTGGTTATCGCAATTTCGACTGGTTGATAACCGCCGCTTTCCGCATCGTAATCTTTGTCTCTAAAGTTCACGGTAACGAACGTATGAGCAGGCGATACCTTATTATCTCCATATAGCTTGATTAGGCGCTTGATCAGACGTGGACTTACTTTTAAGTCGTTAGGACTATTGATCTCGATAGCCATTAGATAAGCCCCCTTTCAGCAAACGATACACATTCGGAGCCAACCACCACATGGTCAAGTACTCGAATATCTAACAGTTTTAAAGCATCAACTAACTTGCTGGTGATGGCTTTATCTGCTTGAGATGGCTCTGCAATACCGGATGGATGATTGTGAGAGAGTATGACGGCTGCTGCGTTTGCACGTAATGCCGCTTTAGCTACTTCACGAGGATAGATGCTAGCGGAATTAACAGTGCCAAAGAATAGCTCTTGATAGCTAATCAGTTGATGCTGGTTATCCAGAAACAGCACCGCAAAGACTTCTCGTTCCTGGTGAGCCAATTTCATGCTCAGATATTGCTTGGTGTGCTCAGGCTTGGTAAACGAGCATTCACGCTGGTATTGGGTTGCTAATAATTCAGCGGCTTTCTCAAACACTTGTGAGGCTGTAAGAGGGGTCGTTGTAACGTAATGGTTTTGCATATTAGAACTCCTTGAATTGATTAACTGATGTATGCAAGGAAGTAATATATGTTTGAAATTTATTGGAACCGTGGATAGCTGAAAGGGCAATGACAGCCATCAGAAATATTATTTAATAGCGCAGCTGATTCCTTTGAACCTATAACTCAAAGGAAAACAAACCATGCGCTTTTTAAAACTAAAAGAAGTAATGGAATTAACCGCTCTAGGCCGTTCAAGTATTTACAAATTCATGAATGAAAATAGATTCCCTCCAAGTGTCCCACTAGGCGATAGAGCCGTTGCATGGGTTGATACTGAAATCCATGACTGGATGGATGAACGTTTAAGCCAGCGTGATAGCCAAGCAGTCAACCCCATCACTAAACCAGACACTGATAAATAACCCACAACATCACATTTAAAATCAATTAAGACTGGTCACTATCATAAGGTCAGTCACTCTCAATTAAGGAACGTCCCATGAGCACAAATACAAACTCAATCTCTTATTCAATCTATATCGATGGCGCAGTATCAAATAATCAAAATGGTTTTACTCAAGGTGGTATAGGCATGGCTGTTTATGATGAAGAAAATAAAAATGTCGATGAGAGAATGGTTACTGTAAAACGAGCAATAGACAGTACAGAGCTAGAGCTAATGGCATTAGTGGAAGGGTTAGAGTACGCAGAAGATGGTGATATTATTTACTCAGATACTGAGTTTTGTGTAAAAGGCTATAACGAGTGGTTGAACGGCTGGAAAGCGAAAGGATGGCGCAAAGCAAATAAAAAGCCTGTGGCCTATCGTCATCTATGGCAACAAGTTGACACCTTGAGAGCAGAGAAATATGTAGAGGTGGTAAAGGTGAGAGCGCATAGTGGCATCGAAGGGAATGAAAGGGCAGATGCATTGGCATTCATGGCTGCGTGTAGTTAAGCAATCAAGTTACAAATGAATATTAAATACTCCCTGTATTATTAAAATTACTTTACTTCAAATCTTTATGCTGAATTAACCATAAAGTCTTTTCGCTGGGTTTAACAAACTAGGTCTTGAGCTACACTTAGGGTTGAATTCATATCTCGTAGATAAGGACTTGAAAATGATAAAAGGTGACCATCTAATTTCACCTAGAGTTGGCTTTGAGCATCACGGATTATATATAGGCAATAGGGAGGTTATTCATTACTCTGGCTTTACTGAGGGGTTTGGCAAAGGTTTTATAGAAATAACTTCTATAGAGGATTTCGAGCAAGGGCGTGAATCTAAGGTGAAAAACCATATTTTTCCATTCTACGATGCCAACGAGAGAGTTGAAAGAGCATGTTCAAGAACTGGAGAAAATTCATATGACCTTCTACTCAATAATTGTGAGCACTTTGTTAACTGGTGCTTTAACGGTGTAAAAAGTAGTTCACAGGTGAATAACAAAGTGGCTCAAGTAAACGCTGCTATAGTGGACGAATACGTGAGGAGAAACGGGACTGAAATAGCTGCTTCGATAATAGCTCAACAAGTAACTAGGACCGCAGCCACTCAGGCTGCAGAAACCGCTATAACATCTACGCTTGCTAAGTCTACAATATCTACAGCAGCAAGCACTGTGGCGGGGGCTACAGCAGTAGGTGTAGTATCAGCTATAGCTGCTGGTTCACTTGTCTCTGCTGCTGCTGCTGCACCTGTAGCTATTGCAGTAGGCGCAGGATATGGTGTTAAGAAATTGTTTGATTGGATAATTAAATGATAGCAATAACAAGCACGTAACAGCACCAGTGGAAAATAAAATGTACGTAAGTTAGTAATGTAAAGCTTATTTATATAGCTTAAATTCTGAAATATTTATGTTCATACGACTTAGTGGAAAGGTTTCAATGATTGGCCAAATCAACAATGCCACGTCACTTGTAGTGGGCAACTAGTTGCCCACAGCTTTGCTTGTTTGATTTAAGGTTAAGATACCTTAATCACAGTATGCAATTCTCAACCTTACAACATAAATGCCAGCTACCTTTTTTGATGTGAAACGGGGATTTGGGCACTTCAAGGAGGGTAATTGGAGTGAAGCCTTGTGGTATAAGGGATTTCAACTGCCCATTATCATAAATTGGGTAGTTGGTTTATTTATGATGCTGGTGGATAGTAATTAGCAGTGTGATTAAATTTCTAAGTCTACAAAATCTTTATCAACATCATCTTGGGTAATACCGATATAACGCAGCGTTACACCCTCAGATGAGTGGCGAAGCATCTTCATCACACGGGCAATATCTTTAGTGCTTTGATAGAGATGATAACCTCGTGTTTTACGCATTGAGTGAGTACCTAATGCAATATTAACTTCTTTACCTATCATCGCAAAGGCTTCAGATACGGCACGTCGAGTAAGTGGTTTCGGTGCTTTATTGGTAGCTTGTTGATTACGGTAGGATTGGAACAAATAAACATGACTAGGATGTTCAGTTTGTATCAGCATAATGGTGGTTAGCGCTTTCTGATTAAGTTGAATATTGGCAAGCTTGCCTGTTTTAGATTCTTTAATTAACAATCTATCGTCATGGATATCATTAAATTTAACTGATAATAAATCAGATATCCGCAATGCTAGGTTTAAACCAATATTCCACACATCCGCCATTTGTTTGCTATAGCGTCGTTCTAATAAGTGACTAATCAACTTGACCTTATCCAGGTCTTTTACTGCTTGTACTTCTGCCATTATGTTTACCTCTGTGATTGGATTCATAGTGGTAATATATGTTTGAAAACATTTGGAATCGGAACTATGGGGATTTACCAAGCTTTACGGAATAATTCATCGTTAAGTACTCAACTACTCATTTAGTTTTTAACCGCTGGGGTCTTAAGGTTGAATTGGGGGGGACTAATGTAAAGATGATTTTAATCATTTATGGTTGTTTATATAAAGCATGTATTTATAAATATCCAGTCTGATGGTGTAGCTAAATAGTCATAAAGTATTGAACGTAAATACTTTTTTTAATGTTTTTGATATGAACTGCATCTATTAATGCTTAGTTTTTGTATGATACCCTTAACGATAAATTTAAAAATATAGAATGGGTGGATATGAAACAGAAAATTAGTCTGACAGAAACGGAAGTGCGTAATATTCATATTCGCCCAGCAATAGTAACTGCGGGTTGGGAGCCTATTACGCAAATGCGTGAAGAAGAGATAACCAAAGGGCAGGTTATCGTTAAAGGTAACGCTTCTTCCCGTAACAAAAATAAAATTCTAAAGCCTGACTTTACGCTTTATTACAAGCTGGGTATCCCACTTGCAGTCGTAGAAGCAAAGAGCAATGAATACTCTATTGAGCATGGTATTTCACAAGCAATCAACTATACAAGGTATCTTGAAGTTCCTTTTGCGTTTAGCTCAAATGGTGAAGGTTTTTGTTTTCATGATAAAACTGCTATTCCACCTGAAAAAATAGAAACAATAATCGCTTTGGATGAATTCCCTTCACCTGAAAAGCTATGGAAAAAGTACACAAAGTGGAAGACATGGAATAAAGAGCAAGTGCATTTCTGCTCTGAAGATTACCATAGTGATGATGACGGTGACCGTACTCCTCGTTATTATCAAACTATAGCGATAAATCGCACGATTGAAGCTATCTCAAAAGCGCAAAAAAAGATCCTATTGGTGATGGCTACAGGAACAGGGAAAACTTACACTGCATTTCAGATCATCACACGTTACCGCAATTACCAAATTAAGCATCATAACTACCAACCTCGTATTTTGTTTTTAGCTGACCGGAACATATTGGTTGATCAAACTATGGTGAACGACTTCCGCCCATTTAAAGGGGTAATGGCAAAGCTAAGTTCAAAATCTAAAGTTGTTGAACGCAGTGACGGTAAAGAAGAAGCACTAACAAATGCTATTAAAAAAGGTCGTATAGAAACGGCATATGAAATCTATTTAGGGCTTTATCAATCAATAACTGGGAATGACGAAGCGAAAAAAGTATTTAGAACTTTACCGGAAGACTTCTTCGACTTAATTGTAATAGATGAATGTCATCGTGGTAGCGCAAAGGCTGAATCTGCTTGGCGTGAAATCCTCACTTATTTTAATTCGGCAACACAAATTGGCTTAACGGCAACGCCTAAAGAGACTAAGGAAGTATCAAATAGTGATTATTTCGGTGAGGCGTTATACACCTATACTCTTGCTCAAGGTATTCAAGATGGTTTTCTGGCACCTTATAAAGTAATAAAAATTGGTTTTGATATAGATAAAGAGTGGACTCCAACTGCTGGTATGAAAGATCGAAAAGGCAAGTTAGTTGAAGACAGAATTTATAATGTTAAAGATTATGATCGGAATCTTGTTATCGATAATCGTACTCAAGCTGTTGCAAAAATCTTGTCCGATCATTTAAAACAAACAAATAACAGAATGTCTAAAACTATCATTTTTTGTGCAGATGTGAATCATGCCATACGCATGCGGCAAGCTCTAATCAATGAAAATCAAGATCTTGTACTAAAGAATGACAAGTATATTGAACGCATTACTGGTGATAATAAAGTCGGGAAGGATCAACTAGACTATTTTATTGACCCCGATGAACAATATCCAGTATTAGTGACAACCTCTGAGTTAATGACAACTGGTGTTGATGCTAAAACCTGTAAATTTATTGTTATTGACCAGGTTATAGAGTCGATGACCAAGTTCAAACAAGTGATAGGTCGTGGTACGCGTATCCATGAAGATGGCGACCATGATAAAACGTGGTTTACGATCATCGATTTTAAAAATGCCTCTAAGTTAATCGATGAAGATGATTTTAATGGACCATCAATCTGTATCTACGAACCTAAACCTGGGGAATCAACAGTACCACCAGATGAAAGGGAAGGCTCAGATACGGGCGGTTCTACAGATAATCCCGAACAGCCGACTGGTAATGACGGCAAGGGTGGGCAGGACGGAACAGATGAACCAAAAGAGAAACGTGAAAAGGTCTTTGTCGATGGCGTACGAGTTAACCAAACGCATCAGAGTACCTTTAATGTGGGCGTCACTGGTGAGTTAGAAGCTGAATCTTTTAAACAGATTACATCGGAAGCTAGAGAGACTTTTAAAGCGGAGTTCAGTTCATTAAATGATTTTGTACGCAAGTGGAATGACGCAGATAAAAAACAGGTAATTATTGAAGAGTTCTCTAACCAAGGTATTGTTTGGGAAACCCTATATGAAGCTGTCGATAAACAGTTAGACCCTTATGACTTAATCAGCTATTTAGCCTTTAATCAGCCACCATTAACACGTAAAGAACGGGCGAATAATGTGCAGAAGCGTAACTGCTTTGGTCAATATAGCGAATCAGCTAAGCAAGTGTTACAAGCATTATTAGATAAATATGCTGATAATGGTATTGAAGCTATTGAGGATAACGACATACTAAAAGTCCAACCTATATCCAACATTGGTAATCGACGTGAAATTTATCGTAATATCTTTAGCGGTAAAGGTAATTATCAGCATGCATTACGTGAACTTGAAAACCAAATATACAATGATGATTATCAGCAGCAAGCATAATCATTAAATCACTCGGCAGTAGCTTATAAAGCCTCTATAATACTGTCTCTACTTTTCCAAGGTAATTAATATTTATGTCTATCTCTGCAACAATCAAAAGCATTCAAAACATCATGCGCAAAGACGCAGGTATTGATGGAGATGCTCAGCGTCTTGGTCAGTTATCTTGGTTATTATTCCTGAAAATATTTGATACGCTTGAAGAAGATTTTGAAGACGAGCTAGAAGATAA
>JAESQY010000108.1 GCA_016764915.1 Aliivibrio sp.
GTAGTCTGCAATCGCGGTGATATCTTTGGGATTGAGCTGCTTTAACGGTTTATCGTCCAGATCTTTTCGCTCAATAAGCGCCTCAATCAGACGCTTTGGCAGTAACTTAGAGAGCGTGTTTTTTAAGCTCTGATTGGGGTGTTGCTCTCTTTAAACAAGCAAGGACAGACGCCCTAGCCAAGCCTAAATTAAACTGATAATGATATACTCAGATTTGACGTTTTCGGTGAGGGATGCTGGCTAAAAGTATCGAAATGGACAAATTTCGACGCTAAAAAGCATCAATTATCGTTCTACAGGTGTGTTGAGTGTGCGTTGAGAAATATATTTATGCGGCAGAGGTGATTTTAAGTCCGGTGTGTCGTTTTCGTTGCAGTTTATGGATGGCGTGGGCGTACGATTTCACCTCTCCCACTAAACTGGCTCGGCTTTTCTCAAGGGTGGTGCAGAGTTTAAGCCACTCTTTCTGTTCAATTTTCAATTGTTGTAAAACGGGCGGGGCAGCAGCCTCAATCGCACCGCGCTTATTCGGATTTATCTGTTTTCCGCTCCAATCAACAATCTCTAGATAGTCATCCAATCTAAACGGAATACCTTTAATCATCTCGTTGGTTGGGTTGCCAATAAAGGGATGCAGGCAAGGTGGAGTCAGTTTTTTAGATTTTAGGGCGGAGAGTCGCTCTTTGACTGAGGTGAAATCAGAGGTTTCAAGTGAGTCCGCCATGTTGGCGCGAATCGGGTTTAAATCGACATAAGCCATCGCGGTTAATAGCGCTTTCCCATCGAGCAAGGCCTGACTTTTGAATCGCCCTTCCCAGAAGTGTCCAGTGCAATCATCCTCTTTATTTGCCAGCCTGGCGATGGTTTGATTGAGGATTTTCATGAACCAACTGATGCTAGATAACCGTTCACGCCACTCTGAGATGATGTGCTGACACACCTCTTTGGTCGAGCTATGGAGGTCTTGTTGAATAAGATAACGTTCAATCAACAGCGGCATTTCATGGAGGGTACACCAACGTTCGATCACCTCTCTTTCGGTAAGTTTTTTAACGCCATCACAATCAATACTGAGCACCAAGTGGTAGTGGTTATTCATGATGGCGTAGGCGCAGATATCAATGCAAAACACAGTACTGAGCGCTTTGAGTTTATCTTCAATCCAGCCGCGACGGTGCTCAAAGCTCTGCTGAGTAACAGTATCCACACCACACAAGTAACTGCGTCTTACACAGCGAGAGACAATGTGATAATAGGGCGTTGCTTCTGAGCAGATAAGCTGACTTCTTGGCACGGTCACTGGAAACATCTCACAACAAATTGAATATGATTACAGTGTAAGCAGGTTTGCTATGAAGATGTATTGGAATGAATAGGCGTGCGAGTCAGTGAATGTTGAGCTTGAAATAGATGCAACCAGTGAAGTTTAAAGTGTGATCGTTGCTCTTAGAGTGTGTGTCCTTGCAAGGAACACTCACATGGAGCTTCAAGCACTGCGTTACGCTGCCATGATTTCCACCATGACGTTTGAAAAAGCGTGTGACTACTTCGATCATTACATTGAGAAAGAAGGGTTCGATATCGTTGCTAGAAAAGAGATCCTCGACTTTGTTGATTTAGATGAAGGTAGCCTTGATGATTTTGGTAATGACGTACGTATTGTTTTAGCATCTGCTGACTTCGGTAAAGAATTGACTACATCGGTACTCTGGTTACGTGACAAAGGCATCGATATCAGTTGTGTTCGTCTTGCACCGTACCGCTACAAAGGAGATGTACTTATTAACGCTGAGCAAATCATTCCTGTACCGGAAGTGGAAGAGTATCAAGTTAAATTCCGTGAGAAACGCCAAGAGCAGCGTGTAAGCAGTAACTACACAGAGAAAGATTATTCTGAATATCAATACAATGGTTCTGTATACAACAAGCGTCATCTATCCTATGCATTGTTGAGTGATTGGATCGAGAAACATAGCCCACAAGACTTGGACCAGTTACAAGCTGCATTTAACGGTGTGTTACGAAAGTCAGTGTTTAACTTAGTGTCTGAGATCCCAGAGAAACGTTACAAACGCTTTCACATGAAAGAAGATGATCAGATTGAATTGCAATCTGGTGAAGTCATTGTCATCTCAAATCAATGGGGTGTTGGTAATATTTTCAAACTCATCGAGCGTGTAAAGCAAGATGGCTTTGATGTCACTCAGATCAGTTGAGTTACTGTTAATGAAAGAATTAATGTTGTTATTGAGGGAGCTCGAAGGTAATGAAATCGCAGTAAGCTTGAGAGGCTTACTCTACGATCAAGTTAATTTAAATCAAAATGGTTGCTATGTATTTACGCACTCTAAAAGCTCAGATAAGTTTGAGGCAAAAATTAGTTTTCTCTTCAAATTATATGATAGTGGTCGATTATTTAATCCGAAAGCCATTAAGTATGACAATACAATTAAAGAAACAAACGCAGTAAGACTAAATGACGCTAGGCCACGACACGGACGAAAATCAATACAGTCTAAGTGGGTATTAGAAGGCGAGAAAGCCAGAGAAATGGAGACCTTAATTTCGGAGGTGCGGCCATTGAATTTTGAAACGAGCAAACAGCTATCGAAATATATAGTCGATAATAATCTTGGTAGTAAATATCCTACGATCTCTGGTATCGCCCGTATGAAAAATGCGTCGGATGAGTGGGATTTTAAAGGTGGATTCCCTCCTGAAATATATAAAATGATCTGCATGAGGTTGGGCTTGACGAATCAAGGAAGTAGCGCGCGTTTAATAGGTTTCTCTTCTTATAAGTCACTTTCCTAATGTGAGTTGTCAGTAATGCTTAAACTTTATCTAGACTGAGGTCATTATGTTTAAAAACGGCACAACAAAAACGACCGAAATTGGTTATGTAAACCGTAACAACCAGAAAAATCATGGTACTAGAGGTGTTGATGGCAATGATCATTGCCAAGTCTCTTACAAACTCGAATGCCTTGAAATTGGATGCGGTGCAGTTTATGGATCGAATGGTACTGACGTATTTCAACGAAAATGCCCTAACTGCCAAGGTGGCAAGCCAGGGATCGGTTTTTAAGTTTCAGCAATTTGGCATTGCCAGCCTTTGCGCTTTCATCCCCTAGTCGAACGAAGATAACGGCGCAGAGAGTTGAATTGAAAGCCGAGAGTAGAGTGATATTTTACTTATGAGTTTCGAAATCAAAAGAGTAGTCAAAGCCACTCAATTGGCTGCTTTGTTGCCACAACCACGCCATTAGTGATGGATCTTTAGCGGCCTCAGTCGTCGATTTTATCTTTTTATCTTTATAATAGTGACCGCTCTGTGTTGTGTCTTGTACAGACTGAGATAAAAATACCCCCGTCTCAGCACCTTTCTCAGGAGAGCGTGCAATCACATGTTTTATGACACTATAAAACGGTGATAGCCAGATAGGCAGCGCTTGTTTAAGCATTGGCGTATCCACAATACCAGGGTCAAAACAGTTGACGGAGATAGGGCTGTCGGCTAATTTTTCGGCCAAGTGCTTTGTAAATAGCACACTATAAAGTTTACTGTTGCAGTAAGCGCGCTCTGCATTAAACTCTTCTTTTAATTGAATATCATCCAGAAAATCTACTTGGGTATAACGGAGCGCGTGTATCGCTAGTTGCATTTAAAAATACAAAAACTTTTGGGATTGCCA
>JAESQY010000109.1 GCA_016764915.1 Aliivibrio sp.
ATTACTAAGATGTTGAATGGTATGGTTAGCCTAAATATTGAGTGATAAGATGCAAAACGCATTGTTTAAACAATGCATTTTGCATCTTATTAAGCTGTTAGCTCACTTTCGAAAGTAGGTGTATCTTTCAATATTAAAAGGGAAATTATGAAAGCTGGAAAAATCAGAAGAAGTATTCAGCGTTTTGAAGATCATTCGAGCGACTTAACTAGCGCGGATATGAATTCATTTGAAGACCGATTGAACCTACTTATTTCATACTGCAAAAGTGATACGTTTTTTCAACAAATTGATAAACAGCTAATTGAAAACAAATCAGTCGACTTCGACACTTGGTACAAAAGTAATAGTCGAGGAAAAGTAAAATTTCCGACTAACATAGATGAACGCTTATCAATCATGTATGAGTTACTTTGCCGAATTAATAGCCAAGAGATAAGTTATCTATCATTTTGTTGTGAATTTTTAGTCGTAGGTTCGAGCCAAATTGACGCGCATATATATGCTTTGAATGAAATTGTTTCTGAACCTCTTTTTAGAGAGTTAGGTTATCGTTTGGAAGAAATAGAAGAGGAATTACCATCAGATAACTCGGATGAAGTTACGAGTTCGATTTTTCAAATAATTCATCATGCAGACAATGTGATACAGCAAAATATTATTGGAGATGGTAATAATCAAAATGCCTCAATAACAAATACTAATAATGAGCTTAATAAGTTATTTTCCGACCTCAAAGCAGAAATAAGAACGCTTGAAATATCTCAAGAGGAAATACAAGAAAACATTGAATCAATTGTGGCATGTGAAGATTTAGCTCAACAAGAAACGCCTAAAAAAGGTGTTATAAAAAGGTTGTTAAGTACTTTACCTTCTCTTGGGAGTGTAGCATCAATAGCCTCAGCGATTATAGCTGTGTTGTAATCGTGAGCTAACAAGAAAATAAACCAGGACACGTAACAGTTGGCTACGTTTCGCTTCGCTACACAATTTTAGCCAACCATTACTTAGCCTGTTATTTGGGCGTTAGGCGTACAAGTTTTATATTCCACCATCAGTCAATATAAGGAATTTTATGTCTGAAGATGTATTAGAAAAAATTTCAAAGCAAGCCCAAGACTATTATAAAAAATCACCTGTAATTATATTGGGCAGTGGTGCGTCAGCTGCTTTTAGAATGTCTGGTATGTGGAAATTAGCGAAACACCTAATTGAGCACATTGATGCCTCTGATTTAACTGATAACGAACAAACGTCGTGGGCAAGTTTTTGCGAAGAATTAAACAACGATGTAGATCTAGAAACTGCACTGCATAAAATTCCTTTGTCGCAAGATCTTACATTCCGAGTTGTGAATGCAACGTGGAATTTACTTGCTCCTGAGGACATTGGTGTATTTAAAGAATCGCTTAACAATGCGTCACTGTTCCCATTAGGTAAATTGTTAAAACATATGTTTAGAAGTACAACCAAAGAGCTGAACATTATTACTCCAAATTATGATCGTCTTGCAGAATATGCCTGCGAACAAGAGAATATTCATCACTATAGTGGGTTTTCTCATGGTTTTAGGGGGAATGCCGTAAAGAAAGACTATTTAACAAGCACAAGGCAAGTGAATATTTGGAAGGTACATGGTTCTTTAGGTTGGTTCGTAAATGCTAATGGAGTGATTATTTCTCTAAGTAATATCAATGGGATTCCTGAAAATTTAACGCCTTTAATAGTGACGCCAGGAATAGAAAAGTATCGTAGCACTCATAAAGAGCCCTATAAAACAATTATACATGAATCTGATGATGTAATGGATCGAGCCACGGCGTATCTATGCGTTGGATTTGGCTTCAACGATGAACATATTCAAACTAAATTGGTAAATCGATGTGCAAATAATGGAGCCGCTGTAATTATTATTACATATGAGTTAACTGATGCCACTAAAGAATTTATTTCAAATAATAATACAAATAAGTACTTAGCTATTGAAGCATTAGGCGAAGGTAAATCAAAGATTTATACCTCACTCTATGACAACCCTATGGAAGTGGACGGTGACTTCTGGTCGCTTAGCGGTTTCATGAACTTGATAATGTAAGGAAGCATATGACTATTTTTAATTTTAATGATAATGAAGCTTTAGGGAAAGTTGCCTCTGTTGATACAGCAACCGTCATTGTAGAAGTTAATGATGCAGAGCAACTGAAGAGGTTACAGGTTAATAGATTGGCTGTTTTGCAAAGTAGTAAGCCAGGTCAACACTTGATTGGAGTCATTAATCAAGTAACAAGAAAGAAATTAATAGTTTCACCTATCGATGAAAATGATGAAGAACAATACAGTGAGCAAAATTTGTGTAAGGTTTCATTGATTGGATCATTAATTGATGCAGATGGCACCAAACGAAATGTTTTCAGAAGAACTTTAGAAAGTGTCCCCGAAATCGATGCTAATTGCTTTGCATTAGAAGGGGAGAAATTGACTTCATTTATGAGGGTGATTTCGCACGCTGAGGCAGATGGCAACTCTTTGACTCTTGGAAAATATACTTTAGATGAAAATGCTGTTGCCTATTTGAACGGGAATAAGTTTTTCCAACGGCATGCGTTTATAGGTGGTAGTACTGGTGCAGGTAAATCCTGGGCAACAGCTCGTATTATTGAACAAGTAGCAGAACTTAAAAACTCTAATGCGATCGTATTTGATTTACATGGGGAATACTCACCTTTAAAGGGAGACGGTATTAGTCACTATAAAGTTGCTGGGCCCGGTGATATAGACGCAAAAAGAACTTTAGCTGATGGAGCAATTTACTTACCATACTGGTTATTGTCCTACGAGGCATTGGTATCACTTTTTGTAGATCGAAGCGACCAAAATGCTCCCAATCAAGCTATGCTCATGGCAAGAGAAGTTAATGTCGCAAAAACAAATTATTTAACAGCAGGTGGTTACAAAGATATTTTGGATAATTTTACGATCGATAGTCCTGTGCCTTTCGATTTAACAAAATTACTTCAGTCACTAAATGATATTAATGTTGAACAAGTCCCTGGGGCTAGAGCTGGAACAACTAAAGCAGGTGAATTTAACGGTAAACTCAGCAGGATGATTTCACGCTTGGAAAACAAAATATCCGATCGTAGATTAGGGTTCTTATTTCAAGGTGGTGATGATGTACTTAAATTTGACTGGTTAAATAGATTAGCTGATGCGCTTCTAGGTTGCAATGATGAAAAAGGCAATGGTGGTGTTAAAATAATCAACTTTTCAGAAGTTCCTTCTGATGTATTACCATTAATAGTTTCCCTTGTCGCCCGTCTAGCCTTTTCTGTCCAGCAATGGACCCCCTCGGATACTCGCCATCCTGTTGCAATTTTCTGTGATGAGGCTCATTTATATATACCTAATAGAAACACAGCTGCTACAGATGATATTTCAATTCAAATTTTTGAACGGATTGCTAAAGAAGGTAGAAAGTATGGAGTTAGCTTAGTCGTAATAACCCAACGACCATCCGAAGTTAACAAAACAATACTAAGTCAATGTAGTAATTTTGTAGCAATGAGGCTTACCAATTC
Source organism: Aliivibrio sp. (assembly GCA_016764915.1). Lineage (GTDB taxonomy): Bacteria > Pseudomonadota > Gammaproteobacteria > Enterobacterales > Vibrionaceae > Aliivibrio_A. The sequence goes on from JAESQY010000109.1 coordinate 3,579, forward strand.
TGATGATCAAGCTGTAATTAAAAAACTACTTCCTGATAGCTTAGGGGGGTTTAGCGATATTCTCCCCACATTGGATACTGGTGAGGCTTTAGTTGTTGGTGATGCGAGCTTACTACCAAGTAGAATTCGTATTGATGAGCCTATAAATAAACCAGATAGCGGTACAATTGATTTTTGGAAAGAATGGCAAGGTGAAGTTACAAAGGGACGTTTAGGCACAGCTGTAGATAACTGGCGCAAGCAAAGCATCCAGTAAAGTTCGCCTAACAAACGCTTCCACAGGGACAACTTTTCGCTTCGCATTTTTGTGTTGTCGCTGCGCGCCAGTATCACACAAAAATTCTTCACTACAAGTTGCCCGTGAAGCGAGCGTTAGTACTCTTAACATCGTGGGATAGGTAGCAATAATGGTAAAAATGGATTATTCCGAGCTTGTCAGGGAAATTCGAGGTAGCTTTTACTTGTTGTATAAATTACCAGTCGAAACATTTATTGGTAAATGGTTCTCCGTTTGGGTAAAAGTATTTGTCGCGGTGTTATTACTTGGTTTGATGGCGTTGGTGTTTCCCCATGGGAAATTTATCAATTCTATTGACGAAATGATGCTGGTAACTATAGGAACAATTTTCTTATATCTAAATCTTGTGTTGTATGGCTTAGCCTTAGCAACAGCCCCAATACCTATTGTTGGCCGAGTATTTGGCTTTTTTACTCAAGTAGGTTTATCTATTGGGTTTATAATCTTCTCGGCAATGTTTGGCGTTAGTCTTGGATTAATTATACCTGTTTATATATATGAGCAATATACGTTTCCTATCGCTAGCATGTATGGTCTCCTTATGTTTTCTTTTGCGGCAGGTGGGTACTATTTACTAGCTAAATTCTTAGATCGTAGGGAAATACTTCGAACTTTTATCGGCGAGGAGCTTTACGATGAGAACAAAAAACAGTTTACCATCATATGGTGTCTCTCAGGTTTGGTGCTATTTGCACTTGGAGCATACCACCTAAACGAGTACATGACCTCTTAGGCGGTTCAAAGTGCTAATAAACGAGAATAGGTGTCGCGCAGCCGACACCTGCTTTTGTTTATAGAATAAGGCGGTGTTGAACAAGCCCGAAGCCCCTCTCTATATAGTAAATTGTGAAGTTTGTGTTGGTGGGGATTTTATTCAAAGCCAAATCCAAGCCGAGCGGCATTAAGACGCAAATCGAGGTCGATTTGAATCAAGAATCTAGGCTGTTTTCACCATAATTACTTGATCCCTCCTGAGTTTTGAGTTTGCGCCATTATCCTTATTTTATTCGCCTTTCGGCTGCATCGTTCGACTGATCCCAACGCACGCCATCTCATGCTGACAGCATGGGCATCGCCGTGTAGCACGATGTTTTACAGCAGGTGGAGTCGCCACTGGTATATAAAACAGTGCCATCAATAACAATTGAATGCGAAGCCGTAAGGCTTTGGCGTTTCCGCGTAGAAAACCATAATCTCGAACCCGTTGTAACCCTTTGGGCAAAACATGCTGCAAGATGAGCCACAAAAACTTTAGGGTTGGCAGAGTGCGTGTTTTAGTGGCTTGAGTTCGGCTACCTAAAGTGTATGTCCTTGTATGATTAGTGGGTATTGATGAATTGTCGAAAGTAATCTTTGAGTTGTTGGTGAGTGATGTTATCGGGCGGGGAATTGAGATGATTTTGGGATAGCAATTCGTATCGTTTTTGTTGTTGGATATCCATAACAGTTCTCCACTTAATCTGTTGAAGTCACAGATAGTTAGAGTAGTATGATTTTCATTCGCCGCGCAGCGTCTTTGTTCGGTAAGGGTGTTAAATCGAACTAAAACAGTGGGTTACGTTCAGGTTTGTTCCGCATTATAACGCACTATGTTAGTCCGATTATTGCGGCGTTAGCCATAAATATTGGATCTCTGTAGTAAATAGGCTGGTACTAACATCCATAAAGAAAGGGAAGTATAGATGTATATACAAGACCGGCATTTTTCGTTGTCTGGGAAGAAATGGGACATAAGTGAAGCTAAAGCAGCAATTCAGGAGATTGCAACGGATGCTACAGACCAGCTAAAGTCGGGTTACCTTTGGCCAACGCATCCACTTGACGATGATACTTCTTTGCAAGGTTTCTATTTTGGTAGCGGTGTCAGCTGGGCACTTGAGCACTTAAAACTCGAAGAAGCTGCTGAAATTGATTTTAAAGTCGAATTTGCAATTTCTAAACAATTGGAAAACTGTCAAAAGCAATATTTTAAAATGCCACACAGCGAAAATGCTTCTTATCTTTTCGGTGATATTCCAATTCTAATGATGCAGTATCAGCTATCTAAAAATAATACTTTATTAGATGAACTCCATGAAAAAATATCCGTAAATAATTTTCAGCCCACACGTGAACTTATGTGGGGGTCTGCAGGAACCATGATTGGATTAACGCATCTGCATCGATGGTTGCCGGATGACGTTAGATGGAAGAAGACGTTTTTGGTTCAAGCAAAAAGGTTGATAAATGAATTACAAGAACATAAGGAATACGGTTTTTTGTGGGAGCATGATGTTTACGGCAATAAAACTTGTTTTCTTGGCCCCGTTCACGGTAACAGTGGAAATTCACTTTCCCTAATTAAAGGAAAGCACTTCTTTGACAATTCTGATTATGATCTTCTCTGCGAGAAGATCATGATTAGTACAGTCAAAACTGCCGTTACTGACAATAATTATGCAAACTGGCCAACTATTGTCAGTAAAACTGAAAATATGCAATTACACCACTGTCGTGGTGCACCAGGCATAATCAATGCATTATCTGAGTTACCTACAGGTATGGATAGAGAGTTTGATCAGGTTCTTATAAAAGGAGGGGAGCTTACGTGGGCGGCTGGTCCTCTTCGTAAAGGTCATGGATTATGTCATGGTACTGCCGGAAATGGTTTTTCTTTTCTGAAGCTATTTCAACGAACTAAAGACGAAATCTGGCTGGATAGAGCAAGGTTATTCGCAATGGAAGGCATAGAACAATATAGGCAAGCTAAAGCTCTTTTCCATCAGGGAAGGTACTCGCTGTGGAATGGCGATGTAGGTCTAGCTATCTATATCAATGAGTGTTGTAAAGAAATGGCTCAATTTCCGACGATCGATACTTTCTAACTAAGTAATATGGCTAACGAACTAGAATAGGTGTCGCGCAGCCGACACCTGCTTTTGTTTATAGAATAAGGCGGTGCTGAACAAGCCCGAAGCCCATCTTTACATAGTAAATTTCGGTAGCTCTATTGATGTCGAATCTCCCCTGTCATGACAAAGTTAATGAGAGCAACCAACCACGTTAGCAGCTATGCTCTTTCAGTGTAGCGATCACTAAATAATAAAAAAGCCACACACATAAGATAATGTGCGTGGCTTTTTGTTGATTTCTAACCGTATGTGGTCAACTTGTGGCGATAACTTTAATAAATAACTTATTAATCAATCGGCTAGTTCTATGTGAATGACAGAAAAATCTGCCCTTTAGTGAGATTTTTATGGCTGGCCATTTTCAGGCTTAACGGCAATAATTAACAGATAGAATCAGAAATGGCCATTCAAGGTTAAAAAGGAAGTGTCATAATGCCTGTGATCCAACATATTAGTGTCACCATGCTTTTAATTGCCACTCTCACTGGGTGTGGCTCACTTCCCGAGGATATTAAGCATCCGATTGAGCCACTAGCTACAAAGCCAACAAGTACATTGTCCGAAATGAGTGACATTTATCAGCTTGAACAATCGACACAAGGAATGAGTGCGGTTCTGTTGCAAGATACTGGCTGGGACGCATTGGCTCAGCGTTTGGCATTAATTGAGACTGCGGAACACAGCATTGATATCCAGTATTACATATGGAATTCAGATGCTTCGGGACATTACCTGGCAAGCCGTTTGTTAGCCGCTGCGGACCGTGGAGTTAAAATCCGTGTCATGCTCGATGACATTAATCTTAACGAGCGAGAGGAGCTGCTGGTGGCTCTTGATTCGCACTCCCAAATAGAGATCCGCATATTCAATCCTATTCCGACTCGTCGTGGCGTCACAAAGTGGCTTAATTTTTTAGGTGATTTTTCTCGTCTAAATCGTCGTATGCACAATAAGTCATTTACCGTTGATGGGGCTCTGTCCATTGTAGGGGGACGTAATATCGGCGATGAATATTTTGACCTTTCTGATGACATAAATTTTCGTGACCGCGATGTACTGGTAATGGGCTCGGTGGTTACTGATATTCAAGCCAGTTTTGGAGAGTACTGGGACAGTCGTTGGTCTTATCCTGTTGAATTGTTGGGGGGAAAGGCCTCATCAGATCTACCCGTGTTAGATGAGGTAGCCGCTCCTCGATACAAGAATTACCCCGCCTTGCCAGAAGGAAATGAAGTCGCAAATCGTTTCTTAAAAGATGTGATGGGTGAGATGACTTGGGTTCAAGCACGTTTTGTCTCTGACCGACCCGTCCCTATCGATGAAGACAATACCAATGAGCCTAAAGCGACGGCCAAACTATTGGCCAAATTAGCAGAGCAATCTCATCAAGAGATCTTATTGGAGTCTGCTTATCTGATATTTGATGATCGTCAGCTAGAGGGGTGGCAGAAATTAACCGATAACGGCGTTCAGATAAAGGCACTGACCAATTCAATGGCTTCGAATGATTTAACGACCAATCACTCTGGTTATGCAGGTCGACGTAGGGATATGCTTGATCACGGTATACAGTTGTTTGAGTTGAAACCTGATTCGAAATTGTGCGAACAGTCGACTAGAGATCAGTCCAAGTGCTCACCTACCTTAGCTTATGGTTTGCATGCAAAGTCTGCTGTTTTTGATAGACGAGTGGCTAGTATCGGTTCTTTTAACTTCAACTTACGTTCAACCTATCTTAATACTGAATCTATTTTAATCATCGAAAATAAAAGTGTTGCTGAACGTCTTGCTGAAGATATAGAACAGGCGATGGACGAAGATAATAGTTGGCGCCTGAATTTACAACAAGGCGAAATCCGTTGGTATTCTGGTCAACAAAGTTGGGAAAGCGAGCCAGAGACCGGTAAGTGGCAACGATTTAAATCACGTTTTTTACAGCTATTACCGATAGAGAAATACTTGTGAGGCCAGCTGCAAACACATAACCTGGAGAGCTACATTGAGTTAATCTGAAACCACTGTTATGAATATGAATAGGGCGTACGTTACCTGCATTTAACATACGCCTTTTAATCACGCTACGACTGGCTATTTTTGTTTCCAATCTGCTCCAATGACCATACTAATACAATGCCAAAGATCATGGCGACGATGCCCCAAGCAAGCAGTGCGGGTTGGCCTGTTACTGCTTCAAAGTCAAAGGGTGACAGGTTTTGTGTAAGCAGAGGAACTTGTTCTCCATGGGAGTTGGTTCTCCAAGATATCGTCTCTTTCCACGGCCAGATTTTTGGTAACGTACCAATCATCAACCCGGTAAGGAACGTGATAGTGATGTCTCTGAAGTGACGAAACAGATAAGAGAGTACGTGTGAGAAGGTTAATAGACCGACCAAACAACCCATTGCAAAAGTCAGTAGCAACACAATATCAAACGATTTTGCGGCAGACAGAATGGGCGTATACATGCCAAGCAGCAGCAAAATGAAGCTACCAGAAATGCCAGGCAAAATCATCGCACAGATGGCGATAGTACCAGCGAAAAAGAACGTCAATGTGGATGGTGTTAATGAGATAGGGTTGATAGAGGTTATCGCATAAGCAAAGATAGCCCCTGCTATTAGCGCTATCACTTTAGATAGCTGCCAATTATCCACCTGTTTGATCATATGAACCACGGAGATCATGATCAAACCAAAGAAAAATGACCACAGTGGAATCGGATGGGTGGCCAGTAACCATGAGATGAGCTTGGCTAATGAGAAGATGCTAGTAAGAATCCCTGAAAAGAGAGAGATTAAGAAGCGTCCATTTATATGTTCGAAAGCGGCTTTAATGCCCTCTTTTTTCCAAAGAAAGAATAAAGAGGGGTTTACTCGGCGAATACTTTCGATCAACGTATCGTAAATACCCGTAATAAATGCGATTGTGCCGCCAGAGACACCTGGGACAACATCCGCTGCTCCCATAGCCATACCCTTAAAAAAAATGGATAACTTATTCATATAATTGAAAAACTGCCAAATAAAATAGATTTGATGCTTATTATACCTGAGACGCGATTTTTTTTTAAAGTAATAATGATGATGGGTATGGATTAAATTTATGTGAACTATTTTTCTAAAGAAGCCCATTTGAACGCTTCATAAAATTGTTGTTTAGCATCCGATTTAATCACCAAGCCATTACTGGAGAGTAGGGTATCAAAAGGCCAAGTAAGTACCTCTTGAATAGATGAACGCAGCATAAAGTGGTTTTGATAATATCGGCGCTGAAAAAGCGGCAGTGATACTGAACTGCGAGAGACAAACAGCGTATCGAGCAATAGCGTTCGGGAAATCGGATCGCAAAAAACCATGTGTGTGGGTTGTGAGCTGCCAAGTATTGGGGTTTGCAATAGTTGATGTTTCCAACTGATGGGTGTTTTGGACGAAAGGGAGTTATCAAAGGTGATCTCACTGCGTTTTTGAATCACCTCAGTGGTAGCATAAAAGAGAGCATTGGGAAATTGAAGCCACCAATCTGAAAGATGGAGTGTTGAGGTATAAGTGGGGTAGATAACCGCCAACACCTCACCAAGACCATCAATTAATAGTCGTAAGCGTTCAGTTAGCTCAACCGGTGAATGAATTACGAGCTTACTGTTATCCAGCCTAACAATATGCATCTGCTCTACAGAGCGGCTAAAAAGGTGGTGGCTAGATTGTTGATAATACCAGAGCCGCTCCTTGTGCCATTCGACTAATTCCATTTAGACTCCTTTTTTTAGATCCCTATTTTTTACATCAGTTATGTTTATAGCTAATAGTACTTCTTTTGATTAAATTATGAGAGGTCAACGTGGTTTACATGTCAATTGAGATCTCTTTTGCCATGATTTTGGCTTCACTTCGTATACATTCATTCAGAGGATTGAATCCTGAGTCCTTTCTCCAGATGAAAATGAGGCGTCGTTCAATTTTTAATTTAGAGACGGGAAGAATACTAAGCGTACCGGCTTCGACCTCTTTGATGACGTCTAAATAGGGTAAACATGAGAGATAATTGCCTTTTGCTACGAGTGTTCTCAGTATCGGAACGTGTTCATACTCTCGATAGACACAAAGCTGGTCAACAAGGCTCTGTATCGCGTAATCAAAGGCTTTTCGTGTGCCAGCACCATCTTCTCGTAATACCCACTTAGCTTGCATTAGCTGGGTTGCACTGACGTTCTCAAGTTTTGCATAAGGGTGTGAAGATGAGCAGACAATCACTAAGTGGTCATTACACCACGTCTCTTGCTGAATGCGGCTATCATCACATCGTCCTTCAATGATACCCATGTCGTAGGTGTAATCGAGCACCCCATCAATCACTTTCTGAGTATTCTTAATCTTTACAGCCAAGCGCAATTCTGGAAAGTCAGTATCAATTTTACTGATTAAGTTTGGTACTAGGTGCTCAGCCGCAGTTTGACTGCAACCAAGCCTTATTTCACCACTGATCACCTGCTGATCATAAAAGCCTAGCTCTATCTGCTGGGCATCAAACAACAAGCTTTTTGCCTTAGGACGTAACCAAGTACCCCACTGAGTTAACACCATTCTTTTGCCCTGACGTTCGAACAGAGGGCGGCCTAACATTTTCTCTAATTGGGATAAAGACATGCTGGTTGCGGATTGGGTCAAAGATAGATGTTCCGCGGCATTGCTGACGCTTCCTAATGTCGCGACAGATTCAAAAACAGCAAGTTGTTTCAGGGTGTACTTCATAGATTATTTCCATGATTAAGGGGTCATTATTATATCGTCAGAGCGGGCGTTTAAGGTACCACATTCGCTATCAGTTTTATTGATCTATGACCTCAATATTCTCAATTTATTTTATGAACTTTATTTTGTTAGGTTTATATCTCCCCGAAAAATATAGATTTATTTACATGTGTATTCAAATCAACTTTTAGGGGCAGTCGTTCTTAAACTCACAATAAGGAAAATAAATGAGACTTGTATCGCATGCTCAAATTGAGTCGTCTTCTCACAATATTCCAGAAGAGATGACCGTTGCTGCAGAGGAGTATGGAGTCAGTAAAGCACGGAAGGCATCAAAAACCACATTCTCTTTGGCGGTCACTGCTGGTGTTTTTATTGGCATTGCTTTTGTTTTTTATACCACAGTTACGACGGGAGCGGCCAATGCGCCATGGGGCTTTACCCACTTAGTTGGAGGTGTGGCGTTTAGTTTAGGTCTTATCTTTATTGTGGTGTGCGGTGGAGAGCTCTTTACCAGTACGGTGCTCACTACAGTCGCTAGAGCAAGTGGTGTTATCAATAATCGCCAAATGCTCGCGGTTTGGGTAAAGGTCTACTTCGGCAATATGTTAGGTGCTGGCTTACTGGTTATCTTAGTCAGTATGGCAAAGCTGCATATGCTCGATGGCGGTATGTGGGGGCTTAATGCGTTAACTATCGCCCAGCATAAACTGCATCACACCTTTCTTCAGGCTTTTGCGTTGGGAGTGTTGTGCAACATTTTGGTCTGTTTAGCGATTTGGATGACATTCAGTACCAAGGATATGTTAACCAAATCTTTTCTTGTCATTTTACCCGTCGCTATGTTTGTCAGCACTGGTTTTGAACACAGCGTAGCAAACATGTTTATGGTGCCTATGGGCATTGCGATTAAAACGTTTGCTGAGCCTGAGTTTTGGAGCCAAATCAACGTTGCCCCTGAAGCATTTGCCGATCTTAACTTTTATCAATTTGTTACAGCAAATCTGATCCCAGTCACTCTAGGAAACATCGTCGGTGGCGGTCTGTTCATTGGTTTAGGTTACTGGACCATTTATCGAAAACCGCAACTTTCCACACTTAAGGGAGTGCCAAGTACTCAAGGTCAACCTAATCAAATTCAATTAACTCATAACCCACTTAATCCAGTTATCAATCTACATTCAGGAGAAAAAAATATGAACACTAATTTTGAAGCGTTTGAAGTTCGTAGCCACATGCAGCCAGCAACCCTTGTTTTTCAACAAGATGTTTTATTGCAAGATGCTATCGATAAATTAATTGAAACGAATGAAATCGGTGGGCCTGTGATTGATAAACATGGTCGTTTGGTCGGTTATCTGTCAGAGCAAGACATCTTACGTGAACTATGGAATCAAGATTTTGTGCCTAAGGTTGATAAGTGTGTAGCAGATGTGATGGAAAAGGAGTTAACGACGTTTACCCCTTACGACAGCTTAATTGAGATTGCAGAATACATGGCCATTGATAAAGAGAGTGTTTATCCGGTTAATCAGAGTGGTTATTTGCTCTCTTATTCTGATATGGATTTAGAATCTAGAACCAAAGCGGCTAAAGTGCATAGACCGAAAAGTTACCCTGTGGTCACTGATGGACTGCTGGTGGGTATTATTTCAAGACATCATGTACTGAAAGCCTTCCGCTCCACATTTGCAGAAGCTACGCCCGCTTAATAAAAAGTGACACTCTGTAATTACATTAGGTCGAATGTTGGGTAACCACATTCGGTCTTGTCAGTTTTGCATTGATTGATGTTGATACAATATGATGGTTTATTGTATACAAATTCATTATGCAGATGGCAATGAAATATCAGGTTTATTTATCAGGCGAAATAGGCATTAGTTGTGAATGGGTAGGGGAGTCTGTTGTTTCACTTGCCCAAAAGCAAAACTGGACTCAATCGCTGCAATATTGGGCAGCCGAGTGAGCTCTTTGCGAATAAAGTGCTCATAGTTCTTTAGTGACTCACTCACCACCCGCAACAGATAATCATGGTTTCCTGTCATCAAAAAACACTCAATGACATGTTCAAGCTGATCAATATTGGCTTCGAACTGCTTCATGTTATCTTCGGTCGGTTTGTCTAATTTGACCAGAACAAAGACATTAATCGGCATTCCGCACTGCTCCTGATCGACATGGGCGTGATAACCGCTGATGATGCCTCTCGCTTCTAAGGCTCGAACTCGGCGCAGACAAGGTGAAGGTGAGAGGGATACTTTGTCTGATAGCTCTTGGTTGGTTAAACGGGCATTTATTTGCAACTCAGTCAGAATGTGTTTATCAATGTTGTCCAAAGTAACCTCGATATTTTTTGGCAGTACTGATTAATTACTACTGTAAAAATAGCAGAATCTGCCAATAGTGTGTGATTAATGGGCATAGTTAGCAATCAAATCCATCTAAGCTTTCCTAAACTTAAAATAAGTTACTCAACAAGGAAGGTGTTATGAAGGTTTCAACTCAACTTAGTCCATTAAGAAAAACCACTAAACATGAAAAGGCGCAGGCATTAGCTATCGAGCAGGCCGAGCATTTTGGCTTGGATCCCAATTCAGAATTTGGCGCTTCACTGGTCGAGTTAGCAACGACGCTCTATCAAGCCAACAGCAAAACTCACGATCTGTGGGGGATAACCATTGAAGGATTAAAAGAGTTGGACAGAAGTGATCGTATTGCATGGTTTAATGCGAAACGTTTCTTATCGTTTCAGCTCGCCAAAATTTTGGATAATCTGCAAAACCCGATGCGAGCGACGTATCAATCCATCGCCACCAGTAATGGCCACTTTGCCTCTAAAGGCGCCTATCCGATTTTTGATAATGTAGCCGCAATTTTTTCAGCCAGCCCGGTGATCACTCGTACCGCAACCTATCTATTTGCGTGTACCGAGTGGGTGGAAGATGCGTTTAATGGACGTGAACCTCTGCATAATATCTACTCCCGCCTGCTCAATCCAACCTCTATCAGCTTAGCTAACCATATGGTGGATATCGAAGCCGGTGAACTCGCTAATCAATATATGGCGTGGAACTTTAACTCGGGCATGGCGGCAATTGATGGTTTGTTAAGCCATTTACTCGGCCGCGAAGACATCGTGGTGGCGTCTCGAAATATCTATGGCGGTTCATATCAACTGCTTAAAGACTGGTACGCGCGCTCGTCTAACCTCGACATAGCGATAGAGTGGGTGGATGGATATACCGACGCTGAATTTTTACAAGGCATTGAGCAAGCCGAAGAAAAATACGCTGATCGTATTGCAGCAGGGCGTCAGATCTATGTCTATTTAGAATCACCGTGTAATCCTCATGGTTTCGTGCTGGATGTGGCGGGGATCAGCAAAGTCACCCATGAGAAAGATTGGATGGTGATTGCCGATACCACCGTAGGCACTCCATTCTTGCATCCGGTGTTAAAACGTGATGATCCGATAGAGCGACCAGATTTTGTGGTTCACTCCTATACCAAAGAGCTAGCGGGATCAGGAACCACAACTGCAGGGGTCGTGATCGGTAAAAATGAGCATATGTTTATACCTAAAGGCGACCAGATAGAGTTGACTAAAGCCAATGGGAAAAAGGTTACGATCAACTGGAATGAGACCCTATTTTGGAATGTCTATTACATTAAAGGTGCATTTCTTGATGCAGATAAAGCGTTTGATGTACTCAATGGCATGAAAACCTATGAGCTGAGGGTGGTGCAAAAAACCATTAACACCTTAGCCTTAGTTCGAATACTTGATAAACACCCAGATATTAATGTGTCGTGCCCAGCGCTGCCAAATAACCCCAATTATGCGCAGTTGCAGTCGAACATGCATCTGGGTTTCCCTGCGTCACTGTTTACCATTGATATGGAGGGCAACAGTAAACGACCACCTATAAAGTCCAATGTGTTTAAACAATTCTTCGATATGTTAGAGCCCGCTATTGGCATGCAGGTGAGTTTAGGTCAAACCAACACAGTGGCGTTGTGCCCTGCGATGACCACTCACTCTGAACTCTCTAGAGAGGCGCTTAAAGAGGCGGGAATCGAACCGACCACCATGCGAATATCGGTTGGCTTAGAGGACCCGAGAATGTTCATTAGTCACATTCAAAAAGCCGCACAGCTTTCCATCGATAAAGCCCACCCTGATTTTTCGCAACTGTTTCCATGTGCGTCGGAAATTGATGATATTTTCCAACAGACCTATCTGGAGGTGCAGCTTAAATTCGTGAAGAGTCTGCCGAGCTACGAACAGCTCTCGCGTTAACAGAGAGTGATTCATCCATCGACCAGTGGCTCCCCTCTACTGGTCGATTCATTTTACGGTCCAAAGCCTCTAACCCCAAGTTAGGATTGACCATAGTGGGTGGCTGTTTGCTTCGCTTCTCAGTTGTGGACAAGGGTTGATCAACACCACGTCATCCGCGTGTAGACACATCGGTAGATCGTTAATCGAGTCGGTATAAAAGACAATCTTGGTGTCCTTTCGACGTTGCTGACATAACCACTGTTGCAGACGTTTGACCTTGCCCTCTCTATAGGTGGCTATCCCCGAGATATATTGGGTGTAGTTACCATGTTTACACTGTAAATCGATACCCAATGCATGGTCGATGCCTAATCGTTGTGCTACTTTTTCGACAATAAAACTGATCGAGGCAGAGATGATTAAAGTGTCGGCTTTCTGTTGTTGCAGTTGTTCTATTAAGGTTTTTGCTTGTGGAAATAGCTTAGGTAAAATATCGCTTTCGACACATTCAGCGATCAATTGTTCTATCTTGCTTTCAGCAATATCGAGCAGGGGAGCCATCGTAAATTCAAGGTACTGCTCCATATTGAGCTGACCTTGAGCATAAAGATCCATTAAGCGGCGATCTTCGACAAGGAAATTAGAATCGGTAATGACCCCTTTTTTTACCAAGAACTGATTCCATATCATGGCACAGTCACCATTGATTAACGTCTCATCCAAATCAAAGACATACAAGGTATCGTTCATTATGCTGCACTCACAGGTTGAAGTTCATTAAGATTAAACATCAGTTCAAGCTCACTGCCGGGCTCTAACAGGCGCTCTGATGAACGATTCAAGAGATCGACGGTTAGCTCACACCCTTGGGTAGTTACTTGATAACGGATCACGCTGCCCAATAGCTGATGGCTTTTTACTGTGACTAAGGTGGGTGCTGACACATGACTGCCATACACTCGGCCTGGTTCACGAACATAAATTGACTCAGGACGGATCGCTACTTTTGAATCCACATGAATACCAAACAGATCCTTGGCTTTTTTTGCGGAGACTAGGTTGTATTGGCCCATGAAACTGGCCGCAAACTCATTGATCGGTTTAGTATAAATGGTTTCAGGGCTGCCTTGCTGAACTATTTCTCCTTGATTCATTAAGAAGATACGGTCAGACATGATCATCGCTTCTTCTTGATCGTGGGTCACAAAAATTGTCGTCAGATTCAGCTCTTTTTGAATGTCTCGAATTTGCTGACGAAGGTGTTTCCGGATGCGAGCATCCAACGCGGAAAGAGGTTCATCTAATAACAGAATTTGCGGTTTAACCACCAAGGCCCGTGCCAACGCCACACGTTGACATTGGCCACCAGATAGGTGGTGAGGATATTGATGCTCTTTTCCTTTCAGCTCAACCAACTCGATGATATTAGCCACTTTTTGTCGGATGTTTTCTTTTGAGACGTTCTGCATTTTTAGACCAAAGGCAATATTGCCTTCAACGGTCATATTGGGGAACAGAGCGTAGGACTGAAATACCATACCAATGCCTCTGTTTTGTGGCGGCTCATTGGTGATGTTTTTGTCATTGACCTTTATTTGTCCAGCGTCAACTTGGTTCAGACCTGCAAGACTGCGCAGCAGTGTCGATTTCCCACAACCACTAGGGCCAAGTAAGGTGACAAACTCCCCTTTTTCAATAGTAAATGCAATATTTTCAAATACCGTGTTGCTGCCAAATCGTTTGGTCAATTGTTTTACTTTTACATAGCTCATTGTTGTGCTCCTCGGCTAAAACGGCTGGCTAGCCAAGTTAAAAAGAAAATAAAGATAAAGTAGGTCATGACCAAGGCGGAGGTGAAATGGCCGCTGGTTTGGCGCATGTTATAGAGATAGACCTGCAGTGTTTCATATCGAGTTCCCACCAAAATATTGGCAAACACAAACTCACCAAGCAGAAAAGAGAAAGAGAGAAACAGCGAAGCCAATAACCCTTTTTTCAAGTTTGGCAAAATGATCAGTAAAAAGGCTTGTGTAGTACTGGCACCAAGAAGATGTGCGGCGTCCATCAAATCATGTAGATTGAACGACTCAAAACTGTTGGCAATAGCACGGTACATAAAAGGCAGTGCGATGGTGAAATAGGTGCCGATTAAGATCCAAGGGGTACCAATGATAGCGATAGAGCTGTCCGCATAAAGTTGCAATAGACCCACCGACGAAACGACAGGCGGCACAGCAAACGGCAATAAGATAAGCAGATTCATCACCGCTTTGAGTTTCGGGAAATAGTAAAACACCACAAAAATAGTTGGGACGATTAAGATTGAGCTGAGTAGTAACGATGTGAGTCCAATAAACAATGAACGAGCAAAAGCGGCAATAAATCGAGGGTCTTGCCACAACTTTACATACCAATCAGCGGTAAAACCATCGGGAAGTATGGTCGCTCCCCATGATGAAGAGAGTGAATAAACAAAAGTGGCAATAATAGGAATAGACATCAGAGCGACGATGCCATACACCACACTCTTGTGATAAATCGGATTACTGTTTTGCATGGTAACTCCTAGAGATTAACCACTGATTAATTCCAGTAATAAAGGCGAGCAGGCCGATAAGTAGCACTGAGATAGCGGCGGCCAAATTAGGCTCTAGAAATAGGTCTCCAGAGACTAGGCTAGCGATACGTACCGTTATGACATTGTAGTTTCCAGAGGTTAATGCATAGACACTGGCGTACGCCCCCATCGCATTAGCAATTAAAATGATAAAGGTGCCTAAAAGTGCAGGGGTGAGAACGGGTAGGCCGATGTGCAACCAAAATTGCCACTTGCTAGCCCCTAATAGTGCTGAAGCAGATTGCCAATCATCACGTAAGGCATCAAAAGCGGGGTAGAGCAGTAGAGTAGCCAGTGGGATCTGGAAATAGATGTAGATAACCAGTAACCCCCATTGGCCATATAAGTTGAAATCATCAATCAACCCATATTTTTTCAGAATCAGGGTAACAGCGCCGTTAAAACCAAGAATGATGATGAACGCAAATGCGAGGGGGACGCCACTGAAATTGCTGGTCATATTGGTAAAAGCGACCACCCAATCTCGGATTTTGGTATTCACTCTGCGCAATGAAGAGACCAACAACGATGCAATCAATAACCCGATCAAACTTGAGGTTATGGATAGCCATAAACTGTTGCTAAAGGCTTGCAATAAAAAGGAGGAGTCAAAAATTTCAAAATAATTTTCTAAACTTACCCTATCGTCATAGATAAAACTATTGGTAAAAACCCAAGCCATCGGGGCGAGTTGGAACAACACAAATACCACGGAAAATGGCAATAACCACAACAGTGCACGATTCATTAGACAATTAACTCCTGGTTAACAGTTTTTTGATGGTCTAGCTGCAACAGTTGGCAGATGGTGCCACATAACTGCGTCTGTTTAATCTGTGTAGCTTGATGGGAGAACTGATCGCCTACCACAAACAGAGGAACCTCACGTTCACAACCCAGCGTACCGCCATGGCTTTTGTCGTTGTTCATCCCATGATCACTGGTTACCAGAACTTGATAACCTTCAGCAACCCACGTATCGATGTAGTGAGAGAGTATTATATCGGCCTGTCTAGCACTGTTTCTGTATTGGATCGAATCTAAACCAAACAGATGGCCAGCGTTGTCGATGTTCATCGGATGAATCAGTAAAAAATCAGGTTGATGACTCAGTCTTAAATGTTCAGCATCCAAAAACAGTGTTTCGTCTGGGTAGTGATCAAGATGATAAAAACAGCCATGTTGAATGTTCAGATCTCTATCGTCAGTAAAACGGTCACGAACCGCGTTATAAGGTGTTCGGTTATAGAGTTCGCTCATCCAGTGATAGGCAGCAGCAGCGGTGGTTAAGCCTTGTCCTGAAGCGAGGCTAAAGATGCTTTGTTGATTAGAACGTCTAGTAATGTCGTTGTTCACAATGCCACTGATCGCCGGCGGTGTGCCCGTCAATAAACACTCATAGATCGGACGTGATAACGAAGGAAGCTCCGAGCTGATTTTGTACAGGGTTGCTCTTTGTTGCTCAATCAGTGCGTTTAAGTAACCCATGCAATCATGGGCTACTTGATAATTGAGTCCGTCAAGAACAACAAGAATGACCTTATTGTTCATTATTGCCTCTTATTTTACGTACATTAAGACATTTTCTTGCCATTGACGTGGCAACTTACGAGCACTCTTTTCCCAAGATTTAAAATCAGTCACTGGGTGTACGTTGCTGTACTGTTCGCTTGATAACAGTTTGGCTTGAATAGAGGCAGGCAGTTCAACGCTGCTGCGGATTGGACGAGCGTAACCAGCGGCTAAGTTGATTTGACCTTGATCGCTGAAGATATACTCACGTGCCAGTTTCGCGGCATTTGGATTTTGAGCGTATTTATTGATGATGGTGGTGTAGCCTGAAATGACCGAACCATCTTGAGGAATAGTCACTGTGAAGCGATCTTTACCAATTTGGTCTCGGTAGTTAAGAGCGTTGAAATCCCACATAATAGCAACGGCAACCTCGCCTTTTTCAAGGTTAGCTAGGCTTGGGTCATTAAGAGAAATTCGGCCCTGTTTAGCCAGTTTTTCAAAATACTTAAGCGCGGGTTTGAGGTTTTTTTCGCTGCCGCCGTTAGCAAATGCAGCAGCAAGAACGGCATTGTTTGCTTGTGAAGCCGACCCTACATCCCCCACTGTAACTTTATAATCTCCTTTGAGAATATCGCCCCAGCTGGTGGGTGCATTTTTTACTAAATTAGTATTGGTAATAAATGAAATGGTGCCAGTGTAAGCGAGTGCCCAGTGACCCTCTTTATCTTTTGCCCAGTTTGGGATGTCATTCCAAGTCGTCGGTTTATAAGCTTGAGTTACCCCTTTTTTCACGGCAATGCGCGCAAAGGCAAAACCTACATCACCAATATCGGCAGTGGCGTTTTTCTTCTCTGCTTCAAATTTTGCAATCTCTTGCGCAGAGCTCATGTCAGTATCTTGGTGTTTTAGTTGATAATTACTGTGTAAATCGTTCCAAGTATCTTTCCAGTTTGCCCAGCTGTCCGGCATACCGATGCTGTAAACTTGCCCCTCTTTTTGGGCCGCTTTTATTAAGTTAGATATATCGTCATTAGCCATTGCTGAAGTAGTAACTGCAGCAGTCATCAGTGTTGCACAGGTTAATAGGGTTTTCATTGTCGCTATCCTTCTGGACTAGTTCAGTAAGTTCGATAGCTATCCTAAGAAGTAAATATGACGATTTGGGTTCGATTTTCTTACAGTTATAAGAATAAAAAATGACACTTTTAAGTCTCAACCAATAAAAGAGGTCTGTCATAAAACGGTGATGTTGCTTGGGTAGATTGATCTTTATTTTTCGACTGACTAGAGATGCAATGAGAAGCAAAGGGACAACACAGCTGAGCCTTATCAAGCAGAGTATTAAACTTGAGATAGCGCAGATATCGCCCAAAGGCAGCCACAAGTTGCCCTCTGAAAGAGCCTATTGCCAGCAGTTTAATAGCTCCAGAGTCACCATTAAAGATGTGCTTACCGGGTTAGAAACAGAAGGGATTATCTACAGAGAAGAGCGTAGGGGTTGGTTTGTATCGCCCAAACGTATTGAATATAACCCGCTGTCCCGCACACACTTTCATCACATGATTGATGAACAACAAAGAGAGGCGACGACCCAGGTTTTGGCTGTGATCACTGAGCTTGCCGATGTTGAGGTGGCATCAATATTAAAGATTGAGGCTCAAAGTAAAACGGTACATCGAATCGAGCGCCTTAGATTCGTGGACAATCGGGCGGTACTTTTTGTGGAGAACTGTCTGATTGGTGAGCTTTTTCCCGATATCTTACAACAAGATCTTTCTCAATCACTGACTGGGATTTTTTGCAGAAATACGGTTATCACACCACCCGTTCTCATTTTGATGTAATTCCGACCTCAGCGTCAAAAAAAGTGGCCAAAGCCCTCCATTTAGCAGAAGGGCAGCAGGTGCTTAAAATCACGCGAGTGAATTACAACCAACAGCAACAATTGATGGATTGTGAGTTTGAATATTGGCGACCAGATTCAGTGATGATCACCATAGATAGCCTAAGTTAGCGAGTCAGTTGCAGCTTTGCTAATACCTCACTCATTGAGGTGTGAATATGGTGTCCTAACTGCACAATCTCATCAGTGGGTTGTACTAAGTCAGGGATCTGATAGGTCTGCATGCCAGCAGCCACCGCCGAGCGAACGCCGTTATTGGAGTCTTCGAATGCCAGGCAAGAGGTGGGTGGGATGTTTAAACGCTCAGCTGCCAGTAAAAATATCTCAGGATGGGGTTTGCCATTGGTCACTTCACATCCGGTGCTTAATACATCGAAAAAATCAAATATTCCAGCCAGTTTTAATTTGATGATCGCGAGCTCTTTGGGGGTTGAAGTGGCCAGTGCAATGGGAATAGAGTGTGATTTTAACCATGTCAGCAGATCAAGGATGCCCGCTTTAATAGGGATCGCTTGATGATAAACCACACTATGGTAGCGTTCCGTCCACTCCGCTCTTAGCTGTTCATAATCTAGCTCTGGCCCATAACCTTCGCAAATTGTCTCTTCTATTCCTTGTGCGTTTTTGCCAATAATTGAGAGATAAACATCCTCAAGAAACGGTAGAGACAGTACTTCACAAGATTGTATAAACGCTTTTTGACAGACGCGTTCTGTGTCTAACAACAGACCATCCATATCAAAAACTGCAGCGCAAAACGTCATAAAAACCTCCTCAAAATGATGGGTTAGAATTGTAAGGATTTTTGAAAGATATGCACGAACTATCACGATGAGGTAGAGTGGGAATATTATTTACTGTTGGCTATAACATGACTATTCCCATTGATGAAACACGTTGCCCCATCTGTCATCAGAGTAACCGTTGTATGGCGAACAGAGACAAACCTTGTTGGTGCGCGAGTAATGAGATCCCTAAAGAGCTCATTGAGCAAGTGCCAGAAGCATTAATAAACAGATCCTGTATCTGCTTAACATGCGTAAAGGCATATAAAGCGAACTCAACCTGATTATTATTACCCTCTCGTTAAGGTTTCATTAAATCTGTGCATCATCTCTCACCGCAATGGTAATAAATTCAAAAGAAAACCGCTAAAATGTATAGATAGCTTTCCGTTTTATATAGGAGCCTTCATGGCTGAGCAAAAATACGTTGTTGCACTTGATCAAGGGACCACCAGCTCTCGCGCTGTTATTCTTGATCATGATGCAAATGTGGTTGGTGTTTCACAACGTGAATTTACTCAAATTTACCCCAAAGCGGGCTGGGTAGAGCATGATCCATTAGAGATCTACGCCACTCAGAGTGCCACTTTAGTTGAAACCATCGCAAAATCAGGCATTCGCAGTGATCAAATTGTGGCCATTGGGATAACGAATCAGCGTGAAACCACCATTGTTTGGAATAAAGAGACGGGGAAACCGGTTTATAACGCCATTGTCTGGCAGTGCCGCCGCACAGCTGAAATGTGCGACAAATTCAAACAACAAGAAGGGTTAGAGCAGTATGTGCGCGAGAATACTGGACTCGTGATAGACCCTTACTTTTCAGGCACCAAGATTAAATGGATATTGGATAACGTTGAAGGGGCTAGAGCAGACGCTGAAGCTGGAAAGCTATTGTTTGGCACTGTTGATACCTGGTTAGTCTGGAAAATGACGCAAAGACATGTGCACGTTACGGATTACACCAACGCTTCTCGCACCCTTCTTTTTAATATTAATACCCTGTGTTGGGATGAAAAGTTGCTGGCTGATTTTGGCATTCCATTGTCAATGATGCCTGAGGTGAAAAGCTCATCTGAAGTCTATGGAAAAACCAACATTGGTGGCAAAGGCGGCACCAGAATCCCCATCGCTGGCATTGCTGGGGATCAACAAGCTGCGTTATTTGGCCAGATGTGCGTGCAACAAGGTGAGGCCAAAAACACCTATGGCACTGGTTGTTTTCTACTGATGAACACGGGCAAAGAGAAAGTCACTTCAAGTCATGGTCTACTTACCACGTTAGCGTGTGGGCCAAAAGGTGAACCCGTTTATGCCTTAGAAGGATCTGTCTTTATGGGCGGAGCTGCGATTCAATGGCTACGTGATGAACTCAAATTGTTGGATGATGTGAAAGATTCAGAATATTTTGCCACTAAAGTGGATTCATCAAACGGCGTGTATGTCGTACCTGCTTTTACCGGATTAGGGGCTCCTTATTGGGATGCTTACGCCAGAGGCACGATTGTCGGTCTGACTCGAGGCGTGAGCGCCAATCATATTATTCGTGCGACGCTTGAAAGTATTGCTTATCAAACTCGCGATGTTTTGGATGCGATGCAAGCGGATTCAGGCATTAAACTGTCGGCGCTGCGTGTTGATGGTGGTGCGGTGGCCAATGATTTTCTAATGCAGTTCCAATCGGATGTGTTGGATACCACAGTGCACCGACCTCAAGTGACTGAAGTGACCGCATTAGGCGCTGCCTATTTGGCAGGTCTTGCCGTGGGTTTTTGGGATAATTTGGATGAAGTGGCCGGAAAATCGGTGCTTGATCGCTCTTTTGAACCGCATCAAGATGAAGAAAAACGTCAACGTCGTTATCGTGGATGGAAACGAGCGGTAAAATGCACACAGTTATGGGCTGAAATGCACGATGAAGAGTAACCTTTATCTGGGATAACATTTCTGGGGCATAATATTGCTATTCGTTGCTTGATCGGTACACTCTTTTGTTGGTTGCATTATGGAGCTTTATTAAGTGAAACAGATTACTAGACATCAACAGATTATCGATCTCGTACAGCAAAATGGTTATGTGAATACCGATGATTTGGTTGCACTTTTTAAAGTTAGCCCACAAACGATACGTCGCGATCTAAATGAGCTTGCCGATGCCAATAAAATCCGCCGTCATCATGGTGGGGCTACCATCGCGTTAAGCTCAGAAAATACCGAATACGCCATGCGAAAATCGATGCAGTTAAGCGAAAAAGGCACTATTGCACAAGCGTTATCTAAACATATTCCAGATGGTGCAACGCTGTTTATTGATATTGGTACTACACCAGAATCTGTAGCCAAAGCGTTGACCAAAAATCATAAAAACCTCCGCATTGTGACCAATAACATTAATGTCGCCAGTATATTAATGGAGAGAGAAAATTTTAAAGTCATTTTAGCGGGTGGTGAAGTTCGTAACAAAGATGGTGGCATTGTCGGAGAAGCCACACTCGATTTCATTAAGCAGTTCCGCTTAGATTTCGGCATTTTAGGGATCAGTGGCATTGATTATGATGGTTCATTGCTTGATTTTGATTATCATGAAGTGCGAGTAAAAAAAGCGATTATCGAAAACAGCCGCAGTGTCTTTTTAGCGGTCGACCATACCAAATTTGGCCGTAATGCGATGGTAAAACTTGGCAACATATCAGAAGTTCATCTTTTGATCACCGATCAACAACCGCCACAAGAGATTACAGAGTTATTGAGTGAGCATGGCATCCCTTTAGAAGTTCTCGCGTAACTTAATTTTCTCAAACGTTAAATAAATGTTCGATTCCGAAACTAATTAGTGATCTTTTCATTCACATAACCTATATTACCTCTAAATGCTCGAATATGTTCGTTCGCTCAAATTTAGATAGGTGTAAAGTGTGATGAAAATAAAAAGTGACAATCAACCCGTTTTAGATTTGATCGTTGTTGGTGGTGGTATCAACGGCGCGGGCATAGCTGCTGATGCGGCAGGTCGAGGCTTAAATGTTGGATTGTACGAAGCGTCAGATTTTGCATCAGCAACCTCATCGGCGAGTTCAAAGCTTATTCATGGAGGGCTGCGATATTTAGAGCATTATGAGTTTCGTTTGGTATCTGAAGCGCTAGCTGAAAGAGAAGTTATTTTACGAAAAGCCCCGCATATAGTGAAGCCGATGCGTTTCCGTCTGCCTCATCGCCCCTTCTTACGTCCCGCTTGGATGATTCGCGCTGGTCTTTTTCTTTATGATCATTTAGGCAAGAGAACCACACTATCGGCAAGCCACATGGTGAATCTTAAAAAGTCAGGTCTGCTAAAAAAGGAGATCACCAAAGGATTTGAATATTCAGACTGTTGGGTTGATGACGCGCGCTTAGTCATTTTAAATGCCATGGCTGCGAAAGAGCATGGAGCAGATGTGAAAAATTACTGCCGAGTCGTTGATGCCAAACGACAGGGTGATGTGTGGTTAGTCACTATTCTAGATGAGCAAACGAACATTCGTTTTGAGCGAAAGGCCAAAGCATTAGTGAATGCCGCTGGTCCGTGGGTGAAACAATTTTTTGATCATCAGCTCGAGGAAGAGTCACCTCGTAATATTAGGTTAGTCAAAGGTTCACATATTGTTGTGCCTAAAGTTCATAATGAAGAGCAAGCGTATATTTTACAAAATGCCGACAGTCGTATTGTGTTTGTTATTCCTTATATGGACGATTTTTCGATCATTGGAACGACCGATGTAGAGTATACGGGCGATCCAAGAAAGGTGGAGATCACCAATGATGAGATCGACTATCTAGTGGATGTGGTCAATCAGCACTTTGTCGATCAAATTTCAGCAGAAGATGTGGTGTGGTCATACAGCGGAGTACGTCCACTGTGTGATGATGAATCCAATTCACCACAAGCGATAACGCGAGATTATACGCTTGAGCTACAGCAAGAAGCGGATCAACCGCCACTGTTGTCTATTTTTGGTGGCAAGCTGACTACTTACCGAAAACTGGCTGAAAGCGCTATGTCGATGCTGCAGCCCTACTTAACTCATGCTGGGAAGGCTTGGACTAAAGAGGCGACACTGCCTGGAGGAGATTTTACGTATTCACGTGAAGTATTGGCGGCAAATTTGGTTGAACAGTACCCTTGGCTTGGGCAGGCTACCGCCAAACGAGTTGTTAGCCAGTTTGGCACTTTAGTATGGCGGCTGTTTGAGGAGGTCGAATCAGAAGCTGATTTTGGTCACCTGTTTGGACAAGGGCTCTACAGTGGCGAAGTTGATTACTTAATTGAACATGAATTTGCAAAAAGTGGTGATGATGTTTTATGGCGAAGAACTAAGTTAGGGCTCTATTTGAGCAACGAACAGCAAGCGGAAGTGGATCTTTATATCTTGGCAAAATTGCGACAACGACAAGGCGTTCATCTTGCTGAAATAAGTTAACTATATACTAAACAAGCTCCTCCCTTTTGACAGCTATTTAGCTGTCTTTTTTTTGCCTATCCCTTTTAAACTTACAATTTACGACATTGCAATTTAACTTATAAAGTTAAATTCAATAGTGCGATCGTCTGCTCAATAAATAAATTAATAGAGATATAAACTTTAAAAATTATCAATTACTGAATGTTTAGTCTGTCATCGGCCGTGATTGATATGTGATGTTTTTTTATTCACTTACGTTTTTTCATCTCTGGAGATTTACAATGAACAAAATAGCGTTAACCCTTCTATCTGCTGCCATAGTGTCAACATTTAGCATTAGCGTAAATGCGTGCACTGGTTTAATTGTTGGTAAAGGTGCTTCGTCGGATGGCAGTATCATGATTGCTCGTAACGAAGATTTTGGGACTAATAACTGGAATAAATACTTAACTTACCGACCAGCACAAACCAATGATGCTGAAACGTGGACACTCGGCAATGGTTTAGTCGTGCCGATGCCAAAAGAGTTTTATGGTTATTCCGCGATTCCTGATTGGGATGCCAATACTGTTGATGCTCAAGGCAAGTTCTATGAAGAGCGCGGAATCAATCAATACAATGTTGCTATTTCAGCCACCACCAGCACCGAAATTAATGAAAAAGCACTTAAAGCCGACCCTCTTAACGATGCCGGAGTGATTGAAGCCATTATTCCAACGTTAATTCTTCCGCAAGTAAAAACGGCTAAAGCTGGTGTAGAGTTACTGGGTGAGTATATCGAGCAGTATGGTGCCGGTGAAGGAAACAGCTTATACATTGCGGATGTAAATGAAGTCTGGCTGGTTGAAATTGGTTCAGGCCACCATTGGATTGCAGTGAAAGTGCCTGACGATAGCTATGCAATGATCGCTAATGGCTTGCGTATTCATGGCGTTGATCTCAAGAGTGACGAGGTTATGCATTCCGAAGGGTTAGTCGACTTTGTAAAACAAAACAAATTGCTTGATAAAATCGATGCCTCATCGTTTAACTTTGCCAAAGCATTCGGTGTTACGGGAGACATCTACAACGTCGATCGTGAATGGTTAGGTCAGAAAATGCTGACAGAATCAAAAACACAAAAAACGCGTCAAGATCAGTACCCACTGTTCATGAAGCCGGATGAAAAAATATCTGTTAAAGATGTTGCTGATGTACTCAGCGCGACGTTTAAAGGGACAAAACTAGAAGAAGAGGGACAACGTCCGATGCGAGTGGAGCGTCAACTTGAATCTCATATTATTCAGTTGCGTAAAGATATGCCGTTTGAACTGCAAGGCATTATTTGGCAGAGCTTTGGCGTACTTCCTGAATCGGTTCTTGTGCCTTTATACACCAGCTTGAAATCCTATCCTACCCCTTACCAAACAGGCACTGATACCTATACGGATCAATCTGCCTACTGGCAATTCAGAAGTTTAACCGCGTTAGCATCGGCCAATCCAGATAAGTATTTACCGATGCTTAAAGCCACTTGGGATAAAGAAGAGACTAAATTGTACAAGCAAGTTAGTAACTTGGATATGACACTGAAATCTTTGTATAAAAAAGACAAACAAGCGGCATTAGAGATGGCTTCAGATTACTCATACGCTCAGTTACAACGCACATTAACCATGGCGACCGATATTCGCTATAAGATGATGACGGATTTAACCAAAAGTACTGAGAAGAAATATTCTGAAGAGGAGTTTAAAAAAATAATGAACTTGTAACGGATTGAACAAATTTCGTTTGATTGTTTACATTCGCTATTTAGGCGGTTGATTATGGCCGCTAAAGGTCAGATTCAGCAATGAGTCTGACCTTTTTTGATCTAATTCATTTTACTTGAAATGTTTTTATTACTAATCTGTTCTTATGTTTATAGGCAATTCACAAGGCAGTAATCGTATGACTAATCCTGTAAAAATAACACTTTATCGCTGGGGCGGCAGTTGGGGTCCCTTTAAAGTCAATATTCCATGTGGTGAGTGTACTCTGACTAAAGATATTCTTAGTGACACGTTTGCTAATGAGTTAGATGGAATCCCGATTGATCTTGAAGTCAAAGATTGGCTATCGAACTGGTGGGAGCCTCTTAAGCTGGGTTCGTGGCACGCTCCAATTTTAGTGGTCGAAGGTAAAGTGGTCAGCCAAGGAGAGGCGTTAAATCGTGGCGTGTTGATACAATCGGTGATTGAGCAGTGGGCTAAGCGAGATCAGCTGCAAGGCAATATTGTTTATGGTAAAGCGACGTGTCCGTTCTGCATAAAAGCCAAACAGCAGTTGGATGAACATGGCATTGATTACACTTATTATGACGTGGTGAAAGAGAGCGCTGCACTCTATCGAATGATTCCAGAAGTAAAAGCACATATTGGACAAAAGACACCGGTCACTGTTCCTCAAATCTGGATGGATGGTCAATACATTGGTGGTGCCGACGATTTAGACAAATGGTTAGCAAAAAACGGTAATGGATAGAGTGCAACAAGTTACATAAACTAATTCCATAATTTTGATATGGTTAATGCCGGATATTTACTATTGGTGCTACTTTATAGGTAGTGGCTTACTTTGAAGTCACCATCCTGTAATAGGGAGCATTACTATGAATAAAAATGATAAGGTGCCACTACCAGGTAACACCAAGGAGTGGTTCTTTAATAGAAATAGCATCATTATTTTGTTGGATTTGTTGCTGTTCTATGTGATGTACAATTTCCTACCGTTTGAGCCTAAAGTAGTACTAGGGCTTAGTATTTTATTCTTTATCGCGGTGCTCTGGCTTACCGAAGCACTGCACGTAACCGTGACCGCGATATTCGTTCCTATCATGGCGGTCTTGTTTGATGTGTTTGATACTCAAACCGCCTTAAACAACTTCGCTAACTCAATTATCTTTCTCTTTCTTGGTGGCTTTGCTTTAGCCGCTGCCATGCGGCGTCAAAATCTTGATAAAGTGATCGCCGATAAAATATTGTTGCTGGCGAATGGCAAAATGAGCGTGGCTGTCTTCATGCTGTTTGGTGCTACCGCTCTGCTTTCTATGTGGATCAGTAATACCGCTACGGTTGCTATGATGTTGCCCCTAGTGCTGGGGATTTTGTCGAAAGTGAATGAAGAAAGCGGCCATAAAACCTATGTGTTTGTGTTGCTAGGCATTGCTTATAGCGCCAGTATTGGCGGCATTGCTACGGTAGTCGGAAGTCCTCCCAATGCGATTGCTGCAGCTGAAGTAGGGCTTACCTTTACTGAATGGATGACGTTTGGCCTGCCAACCTCATTGATTTTGTTACCCATCGCTATTACTGTGCTTTATATGATGTTAAAACCAGAGTTGCAGGGCAGTTTCGATATCAATTATGAGCCCGTCAATTGGGATAAAGGCAAGGTGGTGACCCTCTGTATTTTTGTGCTTACTGTCTTTTTATGGATTTTTGGCAAACCTATTAATGCCATGATCGGAGGATTTGCAAAGTTTGATACCTTGGTGGCTCTGCTCGCGATTGTGCTGGTGAACTTTGCGCGTGTCGTGCACTGGAAAGATGTCGAAAAAACAGCGGACTGGGGCGTATTACTGTTGTTCGGTGGTGGTATCTGCTTAAGTAACGTGCTCAAAGCGACCGGTACCAGTGTGTTTTTAGCCAATGAGCTCAGCAGTATGATCTCTGGGTTGGATCTTTTCTTCATTATGCTGGTGATTGCCGGGTTCGTGGTCTTTTTAACGGAGTTTGCCAGTAATACTGCCAGCGCCGCGCTGCTTATTCCCGTTTTTGCTGGCGTGGCAGAAGCGTTTGGTTTATCTCCTGTTATATTGTCAGTGCTGATTGCGACGGCTGCTTCTTGTGCCTTTATGTTGCCCGTAGCGACACCTCCGAATGCGATTGTGTTTGCCTCAGGACACATCAAACAGCATGAAATGATGCGAGTTGGAATAATACTCAACCTTGTTTGTATGGTGATATTAACCTTGGTAGCCATGTTGCTATGGAGATAAAAAAGGCGAACTCTCTCCTTCGTTATATTCCCCCGTTTACTGCATACAGTGTGCAGTAAGTGGGGGAATGTTTTTTACCGATGATAAAACTTATCACTAAATTGAAAACGCCATGTTGCTGTCATGTTAATTGTGATTTCGGTGAGTGGCTACATTTGAAAATAGATATAAATTATGAGTATATTTAGTGTGTTAGGCAAAATAGCGGCGTGAAAATATATTAGCT
The DNA here is from genome assembly GCA_016764915.1 of Aliivibrio sp. Taxonomy (GTDB): domain Bacteria; phylum Pseudomonadota; class Gammaproteobacteria; order Enterobacterales; family Vibrionaceae; genus Aliivibrio_A. The sequence goes on from JAESQY010000109.1 coordinate 31,307, forward strand.
AAAGTTGTGAACAGTATAATATTATAGTGAATAATATATTATATACTGTGCCGAAATATGGGCTACCGGAAATAGGAATAATAATGAAAAATACAGGTTTGTTGTCGGTAATAATACTGATTACTGGCATGCTATCAGGTTGTAATAATGACGCTGAAGAAAAAATAGTGGCTGCAGATGAGCCAAAAGAGAGTATTCAGACTATTAGCACCGAAAAAGTTCAAGCAGTCCTTGCTGACAAAAATTGGATTATTGTAGATACGCGTATCAATGATGCTTTTAATGGTTGGAAGCTGGATGGTGTCGAACGTGGTGGCCATATACAAAGTGCCGTTGATTTCGCAGCAAACTGGTTAAAAGTTGAAGTTGATGGAAAAGAACAAACACTCAATGACGCTTTGGAAACGAAGGACATCACAGTAGAAAAAAATGTCATCTTGTATGATGCGAATGGTTCAGATGCTCTGGCTGTTGGTTCATACTTAGAAAGTAAAGGTTATAAAAATCTCTATATATACGATGTAAAGGCATGGGCAAAAGACGACACTCTTCCAATGGTAAAATATCCAAATTATCAATTGATTACTCCGGCTGTAATAGTGAAAGAAATTATTGACGGTAAAAAACCTGAAAGCTTTGAAAAATCAGGTGATATCAAAATTATTGAAGCAAGTTGGGGTGAAGAAAAAACATCTTATGCGAAAGGTCATGTGCCAACGGCTTTTCATATCAACACCGACTTGATTGAGCCACCAACAAAAACGAAACCAACCATGTGGATACTTGCCGATGATAAAGCACTCGCAGAGTTTGCTTTAGAATATGGGTTTAAGAAAGAGGATACGGTCATTGTCACCAGTGACGAACCATTGAGTGCATATCGTGTGGCAACAGTATTGAGATATATTGGTGTGAGTGATGTCAGAGTTCTTAATGGCGGGATCTCTTCTTGGACAGCGGCGGGTTATGAATTAGAAACAAAAAGCAATAAGAGTACTGCTGTTGCAGATTTTGGTGGTCCTATTCCAGGAAATCCTGATGTGATAGATACGATGGCGGAAGTGAAAAAGGGACTGACGACACCAGAAACATTTACACTTATTGATAATAGAACATGGTCTGAACATATTGGTGAATCAACCGGTTACTCTTATCATGATAAGGCGGGTCGTATTCCTGGTGCCAAATTTGGCTATGCAGGAAAAAGTAACGCTTATTCAATGGATTACTATCGAAATATAGATAAAACGATGAGAAATGCCAGTGAGTTTATCGCGCTATGGGATGAACAAGGGATCGACCAGTCAATACATATGTCCTTTCATTGTGGAAGTGGCTGGAGAGTGGCAGAAATCTATTACTTTGCGGATGTCGTTGGCATTAAAGACATTGGTATTTTTAGTGATGGATGGATCGGTTGGAGCAATGATGCTTCAAACCCTATAGAAACAGGCGATCCTAAGTAGGGTGAAGAGATCATGCCGGTAAAAATAATGCGTACTGCTATTTTAATAAGTGAAATATTTCTTATTATTACTCTGTTAGTGATGGAACATTTGTCTAGCTTAAAGGCTGGAGTAATGAGGCACATGTACTTTAAGAGTCAGGAGTATTTAACGGGTATTTATGCGCCGGGTGCGATAAAAATCCAAACAGTCGTCGTCGTGTTATTTATTGTTTCGGGTTTGATCTACCTGTTTAAAAAACGTCAATATAAAAACAAGTGTGATATAGCAGGATTTATATTGGCGGGTTTGATTTTAATATGCGGATTCTATACTCCGCTACTTAGCAACTTGAATACCTATGTATATTGTTTGATGGCGCTTGAACTGATTCTCATCGGGCAGGCAGTGCGTGTTCTACTGAAATAGAGTGGCGTGTACAAGGCTTAGTCGTCACTCTCTTGATATCCAACTATTTGCCTTCGGTGCGCTTCTCGCCATAAAATCATAAGATTGTGATCGTCTAAATAGCCACTGTCGGTGGCTATTTAGTGCGCCATTATTCCCATTAATGACACAGTAAAATCATCAAATATTTATTTTCAGTCACCCATTGCAATACCTTCGCGCCTTGGGTCTGCGCCTCCAATCAATTTGTTATCTGTAAATACAACACCATGCAGCCCAGAATTTAGATCTCGGATATTGACTTTGAATCCCATTTTTTCCAGTGGCGCTTTAAAGCGTACGGCATCGGTCCCTTCTTCCAGATCATAAGTACCAAACCGGTTGACAAGATGTGGCATATTGATGGCCTCTTGAATGCTCATACCCCAGTCAAAATGTGCGATAAGTGTTTGCGCAACATAACCGATAATTCGAGAACCACCTGGAGAACCGACTGCCATATAGGGTTTGCCGCTTTTCAGTACGATGGTCGGAGACATAGAAGAGCGAGGGCGCTTTCCCGGTTCAACGCGGTTAGCAATCGGATAACCATTTTTATGTGCAGCAAAAGAGAAGTCGGTCAGTTCGTTATTCAATATAAAGCCATTACTCATGACTCGAGAGCCAAAGCCGTTCTCGACGGTGCTGGTCATAGAGATAATATTGCCCTCTTTATCTGCAATCACGATGTGAGTGGTAGAGGGAAGCTCGATAGACTGATCATCTGCTAATGCCATCTTACTGCTCCAAGGTGGATTTCCAGGCGCAGTCTCAGACAGAGCTTTACCTTTGGTGATCAGCGCAGCTCGGCTTTTAAGGTATTCCTTATCCAGTAAACCTTCTGGCATAGGAACAAAGTCGGAGTCTGCTATGTAACGGCCACGGTCAGCGAAAGCGAGTCTAGAGGCATCACCGATGATCTGCCACGCTTGCGGATCATTCGGTCCCATTGTTTTTAGGTCAAAGTGGCTCGCAATCCCCAATATTTGACCGACGGTAAGTGCACCTGAGCTTGGTGGCCCCATACCGCACACCTCATATTGACGATAATCAATACATGTTGCCGCTCTTTCGATAATTTTGTATGTGGCAAAATCTTCCAATGCGAGGAAACCCGGATTATCGCTAATCCCGGTTACTTTTTTGACAATATCTTTGGCAATTTGTCCCGAATAGAAAACCGATGCACCCTCTTTTCCCAGTGTATCTAACGTTTTCGCATAAGGTTTATTCACTAATAGGCTTCCCTCTTTCAACGGCTCACCGTCCGGAGTAAAGAAATACGCTTTAGTATCTGGATAGTGGCTCAAACGATCTTTATCTCGGGCGATGGAAGATGCGAGTCGCTCAGAAACGGCAAAACCATTGGTTGCCAAATCCTTAGCTGGCTGGAACAATTCTGACCAGGCTTTACGACCGTATTTCTCATGCATGGTGGCCAGCAGCTTTACGGTTCCTGGTGTTCCCACTGAGCGACCACCAACCACCGCATTAAAAAATTTAAGAGGTTTGCCGTCTTCGTCTTGAAACAGTTCAGGTTTTGCCGCTAGAGGCGCTGTTTCACGACCATCAAAAGTAGTGACTCTTTTGTTTTTTGCATCGTAATAGACAAGAAATGCTCCGCCGCCTAAACCTGATGACTGAGGCTCAACTAACCCCAGAACGGACTGAACTGCCACTAATGCATCCGCCGCAGAGCCCCCAGATTTTAGAACCTGATATCCTGCTTCCACTGCAAGCGGATTGGCTGCTGCCACCATGAAATTGTCGGCAACCACACTCTGTTTACTGGTTACTTTACTGGTAAGCTCAGGAGCCACCGTGTCAGCAACATCTGCGACCGTAGAGGTGGCGTACACTGAAGATGAAGCAAAAGCGATACTGAGCGTAAGCAAGGTTTTTTTAAACATACATTCCCTTATATTTTAAAATTTATCTATTGGTACAAATGTTTATGGATAACAGAGGTACTGGCTTCTGCAACAATCTGCTGTAACCCTATCAAGGTAGTGTTGTCCTGTGAGATTGTCCAATAGCATGTGAGTAAAGGTGGGGCGTTTTTTTCATTTTCTCAGTTTGTCATTTGAATTATGAAAGTGATGAGAAAACACGATACATTAGGGTCATTATTAATTGTCTGAGAATTGTTATGATCATGATTACTGGAGCGAGTAGTGGATTAGGTGCTGCGTTAGCGGGTTTGTATAGCGACGATGAGGTATCTTTGACACTGACCGGACGAAATCAACAACGACTTGAGAAAGTAAGTGCAGCGTTGAATGACAATGTTGTTACCCATAGTGCGGACCTATGTGATCCACAAAGTGTATCCGAGTTATTCGATTCATTAACGGAAGTACCGAGCACAGTGATCCATTGTGCGGGCAGTGGCTACTTTGGCAGTATTGAAGAGCAAGACCCCATTGCTATCAAGCAGCTCCTCGATAACAACGTGACCTCAACTATCTTCTTTTTACGTGAATTGATTCAGCGATATCGCAACCAAAAAGTAGATGTCGTTGTGGTCATGTCAACGGCAGCAAAAGCAGGAAAGGCGGGAGAGTCAACCTATTGCGCTGCTAAATGGGCGGTACGTGGGTTGGTTGAGTCATTGCGGCTAGAGCTGAAAGATAGTCCGATGAAGATAATCGCAGTTTATCCAGGTGGAATGGCCACCCGTTTTTGGGAAACCAGTGGTAAAGATCTTAATACCTCAAGCTTCATGACTGCATTGGAAGCGGCATCTATGCTGAAACAGGCGTTGGTGAGTACAAAGCATGGTTATATTTCAGATATCACGATTAACCGTGGCTAATCACATACACCTAAAAGCATCGTAACTTTGTCCTTTTTAACTGAATTATTTGCGCGTAGTCTCTCTTAAGGTTGATTGAATGACAAGTAAGGGAGCGAATGAAAGTAAAATTAAGATTCGATAGGCACCACTAAAATATCAACCGGAGATTTATTAATGAGGTGTTGTGAGTAGGAGATAATCCGACTCCAAAAATCGTGGTGATGACCGCAGATCAATAGATCGATGTTATTTCCACTGATCACCTCATGCAGCTTTACACTTAAATCCCCTGTACCCACAATAAACTTGGTGACTGGGAAGTCAGTCTTAGTTTCAAAAGCACGGAGCTGTTCCATGGTATGTTCGTTCAGTGGACTTAAATCGGGGTTCTCTTTGATATCGACCAATTCGGGATAGATTTCACCGTGGGTACCATCTATATGGATAAAAGAGACTCTTGAGTCCAGTTGATTGGCGAGAAAAACAGCGCGATCAATAAGAGTGTGACTCTCTTCTGCAAGCTCTAGTGCGACAAGGATATGTTTGTATTGCATAACCAGTTCCTCTTTTTAGAAACACTACAATAAGCATAGTATTTGTGTGAGAAAAAGAGGTGACAGTCTTTACTATTAATTGATATTTATCATCGATGAACGACATGGAATCGTTCTAATACAAGTAGCATCTCCGCACTAGGTTCAATATTTAGCTCTTGGCATTCAGTTGTAAAGAAGCGCCAATGTGCTTTTCGCCACCACTCGAGTGAACGATCACCTTCACCTTCTGAATAAGCAAATTCAGCGGTTACTTCATTGTATTTACACGTTTCAACGGAGTCGATATGAATGATACAAATTGGTTTTTTATTCCAATCAATCACCACTTGTAAATGTCCCACTATTGGCATTGGATCCTCATCAGATTCATACCAATGATGAAGACTACAAGTCGCTGTCTTTTTACCGATTCGGATTAAATCCGCGCATAAGTTAGCATTATGTTCATCACCACAGAAATAGTCGGAGCTAAATGATGAATGCTTGTCACGCTCAGATTTGGTTAGGGAATTGAGATACTTATCTAAGTAGGCCTGAGATTGTTTTTCCATGAA